>JAIKYL010000120.1 GCA_024683255.1 Bacteroidales bacterium
ACCTTCTCCGGCGGAGACCCCATGTATCAGGCTCCGGCTTTCACGGAGCTGGCCCGCCGCATCAAGGAAGAAACGGGCAAAACCATCTGGTGCTGGACGGGATTCACTTTGGAGGAAGTACAGGCCGATAAGGAAATGGCCGCCATGCTGCCGTATCTGGACGTACTGGTGGACGGCCCCTTCATCCTGGAGCAACGGGACACGGACCTTCTCTTCCGCGGCAGTCCCAACCAGCGCATCATCTACCTCCACGGCGCCCCGCCCGAGGATCACATCCCCGGCACCGTTCCGCTGGAACCGCTGCGGTAACCCATTCAGGTTCAGCGGCTGGCGTTATCCCAAAATGATTCAATTTTTGTATATTTGCCATTGAATCAAAGGGTATCGGCCATTTATGGATAACGGATTAAACAAACTGAGCTGGCGGGAGCGCATCGGCCTGGGCACCGGGGAACTGGCGCAGAACCTCATCTACCAGACCGTGAGCATCTGGCTGCTCTTCTTCTACACCAATGTCTATGGCCTTAAGCCGGAAGTGGCCGCCGTCATGTTCCTGGTGGTCCGTTTCATAGATATCCTATGGGATCCCGTGGTGGGCGCCTTTGTGGACAAAGCCAATCCCCGCTGGGGAAAATACCGCTCCTGGCTCATCCTGGGCGGCATTCCGCTGGCGGCTTTTGCCATTCTGTGCTTCTGGAACGGCTTCAGCGGTTCCCTGCTGTATGCCTATATAACCTATGTGGGCATGAGCATGTGCTTTACCCTCATCAACGTACCATATGGCGCCTTGCAGGCATCCGTTACCCGGGATACGGAAGAGATTACCATCCTCACCACTGTCCGGATGCTTTTCGCCAATCTGGGCGGCCTCATCATCAAGACGCTTCCGCTGGTCATCGCCATCTTCGCCCCCAAGGTCTTCAACCCGGAAACGGGCAGGACCGAAGCCGTTTACAATACGCCGGAAGCCGGAACAGCCTGGTTCATCACCATGGGCATCTTTGCCCTCTTCGGCCTGGCCCTCTTCTTTTTCTGCTTCTTTGAGAGCAGGGAGCGCATAGTAATGAACAAAGCCGATACGGAAAAGGTGAAGGCCAGCGACCTGTGGATGGAACTGGTGCGGAACCGTCCGCTGCGCGTCCTCTCCCTCTTCTTCATCGTGGCCTTCACCACCATGAGCATCAGCAATGCAGCCGATTCCTACTTCATGACCTATAACATCCAGGCCACTCCGTTCATGACCACGGTGTTTATGTGGCTGGGCACCATCCCGGCCTTCATCTTCCTGCCGCTGGTGCCGGTCATCAAACGGAAGACCGGGAAGAACGGTATGTTCCGCATCTTCCTGGGCATTGCCATCTTGGGAATGCTGCTGATGTACCTGTTTGTCTCCGTCCCCTCCCTCAAGGCCAATTTCATCTTGCTGTGCGTGGTCCAGCTGTTCAAGAGCACGGGCGTGCTGGTAGCCACCGGCTATATGTGGGCCCTGGTTCCGGAGACGGTCACCTTCGGCGAATATACCACCGGACGCCGGGTAGCCGGTATCGTGAACGCCATCATCTGCATCTTTATGAAGGCGGGCATTGCGCTGGGCGGCGTAATCCCCGGCCTGGTCCTTTCCTGGGTGGGCTTCGACGCCGCCCGGCAGGGAGCCCAGTCGGCCCTGGCCGAGCAGGGCATCCTCTGGCTGGTGACCCTGATTCCCGCCCTGCTGTATCTGCTGGCCATCTTCATCATCGGCCGATATGAACTTACCGACGAAAAGATGGACGAAATCAACCAAGCCATTGTGAACAGATAGCTATGCAACTTACCTCCGACTCCGACAAAATCACCCGCGACTATTTTGACTCGCTGCTGCTGGAGACCCGCTATGTGGATTCCACCCTTCCTTCAACCCGCCTGACACTTTTCGGCGAGTCCTTTGACACGCCCATAATGACTGCGGCGCTGTCCCATCTAGACAACAGCGCACCGGACGGAATGGTCGTTTATGCACGTGCGGCGGCCTTAAGCCATACCTTGCACTGGGTGGGGATGGGGGAAGACCGGGAATTGGAAAGAGTTATTTCCACGGGAGCCCGTACGGTCAAAATCATCAAGCCGCATGCCGATAACAAACTGGTTTTCCACAAGATAGAGCACGCCGTACAGGCTGGTTGCCTGGCCGTTGGCATGGATATAGACCATGCATTCAACGGCGCCGGAGGCTACGACAATGTCTTCGGTCTGCCCATGAAGGCCAAATCGGCCGGAGAACTGGCCGATTTCGTACAGGCCGCCGGCGTCCCCTTCATCGTCAAGGGCGTTTTGAGCCCCCGCGATGCGGAGAAGTGCCTAAAGGCAGGATGCGCAGGCCTGGTGGTGTCCCATCATCACGGGATGATGCCCTACAGCATACCGCCGCTGATGGTGCTGCCGGACCTTCTTTCCGCCACCGGCGGCAGCGTCCCGGTCTTCGTGGACTGTGGCATCGAAAGCGGAATGGACGCCTATAAGTGCCTGGCGCTGGGGGCCACGGCCGTATCCGTCGGCCGGCACCTGATGCCGCTGCTCAAAAAGGGCCCTGAGGCCGTTGCAGCCCGCATCGGCGAAATGACGGCGGAACTGGCCGGGGTAATGGCCCGCACCGGGGTGGCATCCCTGGCCGATATGGACGCCTCCATCATTCACAAAAGGAATTTCTGATATGTATCTGGGTATTTCATCGGCGCTGGAGCACGCTTCTCCCGCCGAATGGGCCGCCAGGCATAAAGCCCTGGGCCTGCAGGCCGTCGTTTTCCCTGTTTCCTGCCAGGACGGCGAAGAAACCGTCAAGGCATACAGGCAGGCGGCCGATGACGCCGGCCTCACCATAGCCGAAGTGGGCGTCTGGCGCAACACACTGGCAGCGGATCCCAGGGAGCGTGAGCAATGGATTGATTATGCCGCCGGACAGTTGCAGATGGCCGATGAGATTGGCGCCGCCTGCTGCGTAAACGTCGTGGGCACGCCCTACGGCCCCAGATGGGACGGCGGTTACCGGGACAACTTCAGTCCTGAACTCTGGAAGATGGCCGTGCAGATGATCCGGGAAGTAATCGGCCGCGTAAAGCCCCGGCACACGAAATTCTGCATTGAATCCATGCCTTGGATGATTCCCAGCAGCCCCCAGGAGTATTTACGCTTGCTGGAAGAAGTGGACCGGCCGGAGTTCGGGACCCACCTGGATGTGGTGAATATGATCACATCGCCCCGGCGTTATTTCTACAACGACGAATTCCTCTGGGAATGCTTCTCCCTGCTGAAAGGTACCGTCTGCAGTTGCCACCTCAAGGACATCCGGCTGAAGGAGGAATATACTTTCCAATTGGAGGAAACCGCCTGCGGTGCCGGGACTCTGGACCTGGAACTCTACGCCAGCCTGGCCTCTACCGAGAATCCCCGCATGCCCATGATCATAGAACATCTGCTTACGGACGAGGAATATCTGGAAAGCGTAAAGTACGTGCAGCAGCGCCTGGGCCGATGGCTTCCAGGTGAGTCTAACCGCTAAACCTGCATTTTGGGCCCAAAATGCGGGCGTGGAGGTTAGAAAGTGAAACAGTAGCGGAGGGTTACGGCCGGGGTGAGAACTTTTTGCGTGGAAGAATCACTGAAGATAACGTCCCCGGACCTGGAAATGTCATTTTTCCTGAAGGTGCTTTGCTGCAACAGGACCCCCAGGACAAAAGCACTGTGCTCACCTGTGATCCAACCTACCTGCGGTTCAAAGAAAAAGCCGTTATATGCGTGATCTCCAAACGTGGAGAAGCCTTCCATAACCATAAGAACGCCTATAGAATACCCCGCATCCAGACAGGCATAGAGACTGTGGAGTCTGCCGCTTCCGTAAGTTGCCCGCAGAAAAACGGGAACTGAGAAATCATGACTGTACTCCCGGCTCTCAACGCCGTTCCGGATTGAGAGATAGTAGCAAGGATTTGCATACCGCAGGCCCGCTCCGGCGCCCACTTTGAAACCGCTTCCCAAGGCGTATTGGGCCACGAACTGGGGCGAAGCTACAATCCGGGCCCCGTTGCCGAAGCCGCCGCCGGCCTCCACTTCCACCGCAAAGGAAAAACGGTTTTGTGCCTGCATGGGGAGGAACAACAGGCACAGCAGCAGGATACAAGTTATCTTTCTCATAAGCGACGAGATACTGATCACTTATTAATACCTCAGGTATAGAGAATCTTGCATGAAGAGCCCTACTTCCTTAGCCAGGATTCCGGATTCTGGGGTTCCACGTCTTTCCAGAGTTCGAAGTGGAACTGGTCTTCCCCGCCGATGGTGTCCACCGTGCCGATTACATCTCCTGTGGAAATCTTCTGGTTCAGCTTTACCGACA
>JAIKYL010000177.1 GCA_024683255.1 Bacteroidales bacterium
GTCGAGATGATCCGACTCGAACGGACGACCCCCACGTCCCGAACGTGGTGCGCTAGCCAACTGCGCTACATCTCGAGGATGTGGCCGCCCTTAGGCGAGCTTGTTGATATAAACGGCCAGACCGCTTTTGAGGTTGGCTGCTTTGTTCTTGTGAATGACACCGATCTTGGCCAGTTTGTCAATCATTGCATACACTTTGGGAGCATTCTCCTGAGCTGCAGCTTTGTCGGTGGTGTTACGAAGGTCCCGGATAGCGTTACGGGTTGTCTTTGCATAATACTTGTTATGCAGGCGGTGACGCTCATTCTGACGGGCGGCACGCGCGGCGGATTTAGTGTTTGCCATTATTTTACTTTTTTATATTTTGGTAGTGGGTAGGAGAATCGAACTCCTATTGCGGGAATGAAAATCCCGAGTACTAACCGTTATACGAACCCACCAAACTTTGGGACTGCAAAGGTAAAAATTTTTTTTAAGCAAACAAAATTATTTCTCATCTTTTTTCCACTCAAAGGAGTAGAGCAAAGATTCCACCTCGCGGAGGTACTGGCGCTTGTCGTAAATGGGGGCATAAACATATGCTTCCATCACAATAATATCCTTACCGTCCTGGCTGTAGAAGGAGTGGGAGACAAACGGTCCGCCCATGAAATAATTGTACACATCCCAGAATCCGCGGGTCTCCACGAACTCCCGGCCATGGAAACGCAGGTAGCGCATGGTGGGCTCAAAAGCGGTGGCGGTGGTCATGTAAGTGCCCTCATACGGTCCGGGAACATTTTCCTGCATGAAGCGGTTCCGGGTTGCGATGATGTTGTCCAGCGTGAACAGGCCGGCATCCTGGGTGGCGGGATACTTGTAGATGAGGACGGCCTGGCTGGTGGCATGCTTTTCATCGGCAATCCACACAAAGGAGTCCGTGGCCTTGCGGAGCTTATAGCCGGAAGGGAAGTGGATGATGCCGCCGGTGAGCTTTGCTACCGGTTCCTGCAGGGAGTATTCCTCGTACAGCTTGGCGTTGGCAATGATACGGTCCCTTTCGGCCTGCTCGAAGTATTCGGCCACCGTGGCGCCGTTCTCCTGGAACAGCTGCAGGGCGCCGTTCTCGTCGTATGCATTCACCTGGGCCACCACCTGCGGCTGGGCCCACTGGTTGGAATGATAGACCATTCCGGTGCTCTGGTTCTGCGGATTAATGTTGATAATGAGGATGTTCCGGTGCATCTTGAACATGGCGTTGAAGGTGTTGGTGGGAACATTGGACAAGGTGAAGAGCGGCTCCCGCTGGGCCAGGTAAGGGCAGTCGTCGGCCAGGACGCTGCGAATCTCGGCGCCCAGATTTCCGTCCCACTGTGCACGGTCGATCACCACCAGCACCTCGCCGGCCTTGCCGCTTACGTTGGGAAGCAGTTTTCCTTTCTTGTCATTCTTGCAGGCGGCCAGGGCCAGGATGCAGGCCGCAAATGCGAACAGTCTAGCAAAGTATTTCATAATCATCGAATTAATCTAGCAATATCGTTACCAAAAGCCAGCACCATGAGGGCCAGCAGGAGTATCATTCCAATTACCTGGGTTACCAGGAGGAAGCGGTCGCTGGGCTTGCGGCGGGTAATCATCTCATACAGGCAGATGACAATATGTCCGCCGTCCAGCGCGGGGATGGGCAGCAGGTTCATTACGCCCAGCATGATGGACAGCAGCGCCAGGATCTGGAGGAACTGGTACCAGTCCCAGGCCGAAGGAAATACTTGGCCGATGGCGATGAAACTGCCCACCGACTTGTAGGCTTCCGTGCGCGGTGTGGCCACCAGCCGGAGATCCTGCAGGTAGCCGCCCACGGTGCTCCAGGTAAGATCCCACCCGGCAGGGATGGCCTGTCCCAGGGTATAGTTACGGAGCTCTACCGAAGGGTTGCGGAAGTAGATGCCCAGCCGTCCCAGGCTGTCCACCTGGAGGGGGAGGGAGAGGGTATCGGCCTCCCGGATCACCTGCACGGGCAATGCTTCGCCGGGATGGACGCGCATCACCTTCTGGGCGTCCTGCAGGTAGGGGGTGGGGATATCGGCAATGGAGGCGATACGGTCTCCGCGGATGAGTCCGGCGCCGGCATTGGGGGAGCTGGTCATTACGCTATCCACCACAAAGGGAATGGCCAGGTCAAACATGCCGGGAGTATTCACCACAGCGCCCAGAAGGGCCTGGTCAATATAGATGTCCAGCGTGTCTGTTCCACGGAGGACTGTGGCTTTCCGGGCCTGTCGGCGGGCCAGATCGGCCTGCAGGGAGAGGAAATCCTCCGGCTCATAATCGTCAAAACGGAGGATGCGGTCTCCCGTGCGGAAGCCAAGTTCATAACCCAGTTCATTTACGTAGATGGGATTGTCCCGGGAGACGTAAGTGGAGCCCCAGATGGCCAGGATCACAATGTACAGGCCGATGGCCAGGATAAAGTTGTTGAGCACGCCTCCGGCCATCACGAACAGTCGCTGCCAGGCGGGCTTGGTGCGGAATTCCCAGGGCTGCGGATCCTGTTTGAGGCTTTCCGTGTCCATGGATTCGTCCACCATGCCGGCAATCTTGCAATAGCCGCCCAAAGGCAGCCAGCCAATGCCGTATTCCGTCTCCCACTGGGCTGCAGCGGGGAAAAGTTTCACAAACCAGGATGCCTTGGTGGAGAAGAGCTTTACGCCTCCCACATCAAAGAAAAGGAAGAATTTGTCCACCCGGATGCGGAAGATCTTGGCCCACATAAAGTGACCAGCCTCATGGATAATGATGAGGATGGAAAGGGCCAGGATAACCTGGAGAATTTTCAGGAGTACGGTCATATTCTGCTGCCGGCCATTCGGAAGGCCTCCTCGTGGGTGGCGAAAATGTCATCCAGCGAGGGTTCTTGAGCAAATTTCACGCCATCCATTACACGGGAGATGATTTCCGGGATGTCGTAAAAGCCGATTTTGTCCTTCAGATAGGCGGCAACGGCCGCTTCGTTGGCGGCATTCATGGCGCAGGGAATGTTCCCGCCCCGCTCCATGGCATCCGAGGCCAGTTGCAGGCAGGGGAACTTTTCGCGGTCCGGTTCAAAGAAAGTGAGGTCTTGTAATTCGCTGAAATTAAGGCGCTTCCCGTCCAGTGGAAGCCGTTCCGGATAGGCTAGGGCCAAGGCTATCGGAAGGCGCATGTCCGGGTAGCCCAGCTGGGCGATGACCGCACCATCGGCAAATTCCACCATGGAATGAATTACCGACTCCGGATGCACCACAACATGGATGCGGGAAGGCTCCACGTCAAAGAGCCATTTGGCTTCCACCATCTCAAAGCCCTTGTTCATCATGGTGGCCGAATCTATGGTGATCTTGGCGCCCATGTCCCAGTTGGGATGCTTGAGGGCCTGCTCCTTGCGGGCCTGCGCTATCTTTTCGCGGGGCCAGGTGCGGAAGGGACCGCCGGAAGCGGTGAGATGGATAAGGTGCACGGGATTACCCTGGGCGCCCAGCAGGCACTGGAAGATGGCCGAATGCTCCGAATCCACCGGCAAGATGGGGGCCTTGCATATACGGGCTTTCTCCATGACCAGGGAACCAGCAGCCACCAGCGTTTCCTTGTTGGCCAGGGCGATGGTCTTACCGGCCTCAATGGCGGCCAGCGTGGGCCGGAGCCCGCTGAAACCCACCATGGCGGCCACCACCACATCCACTTCCGGAGCCTGCACCAGCGCACAGGCTTCCTCAATGCCGGAGTGCACCTGGATGCTGGCGGGAAGGGCGTCCCGCACCTCCCGGTACTTGTCCGGATTGCAGATGACAACGTGCGGAACCTTAAACGCAAGTGCTTGCTCTACAAGCAGTTCCGCGCTGTTGTTGGCCGATAACATGAAGATGTCGAAGCGGTCCGGATGCTGCCGGACCACGTCCAGGGTCTGAGTGCCGATGGACCCGGTGGATCCCAATACCGCAATATGTTTTTTCTCTGTCATTCTGAGCGAAGCGAAGAATCTAAAAACTGATGTACTCTGCCGGATCCACCGCGGCGCCCTCATACCACAGCTCAAAATGCAGATGGTCTCCCGAGGTGAGAGAGGAAGACGATGCCACCATGCCCACCGGGGTGCCGCCCTTTACCACGTCTCCGCTCTTTTTGAGCAGCTTCTGGTTGTTCTTGTAGATGGAGATGATGTCTCCCTTGTGCTGGATGGCCAGGGTGTAGCCGCTGTCCTCTTCCCAGCCGCTATATACCACCGTACCGTCCAGAACGGCCATCACCGGCGTTCCCGCCGGGGCGGTAATGTCCACCCAGGGATGCATCGGCCTTTCAAATCCGCGGGAGAGGACTCCCTTGAGCGGAGTATAGAAAGACAGGGCTTCGATGGGCAGGTTGCGCTGGGTTCCGGTAAGGTTGAACTGTTCCCGCTGGGCTACATCGGCCCTGAGGACCGAGTCCTTGTAGGCCAGGTAGATGGAGTCCACGGTGGCGCGGGAGGCCTGGTTGGAAAGGATGAGACTGTCCATCCGGATGGGAGCCTGTCCGGCTACCACGCGGCGGAGGTTTTCCGTATAAAGCTCCCACTGCAGGATACGGGTTTCCAGCGAGTCTATGCGCAGGGAATTCTGCACGGCCTGGCGGCGGGTATGGGCGTCCGGATAGCCGGGGATGAAGGTGCGGATGGGCGTATAGGCAATGAGGCAGAACAGTCCCACCACCACAATGACCACGGCCGATATGGCCGCTACGATGAAGGTGGACCGGTTGAACCGCAGGCTCCAAAGCCGCTCATGGGACAGGGCGTCTATGAGCGAAAGTCGGAAGTTACGGTTTTTCTTGTTTTGCTGGTTGTCCATAAAATTCTTACCTTTGCACCGTATGGACAGACTTGTTGGAATAGATTATGGCCTTAAGCGCACCGGTCTTGCCGCCAGTGACCCTTTGGGCATCTTCGCTTCCGCGCTGGATACGGTAGATTCTACAAAGTTAATAGATTATCTCAAAAAATACGCGGAAAAAGAGAGAATCATTCGTTTTGTAGTGGGTTATCCGGTGAATCTGGACGGCCGGCCCGCAGAGGCGCAGGCTCATGTGGACGCCTTCCTGAAGGTGCTGGAAAAGGCTTTTCCGGAGGTTCCTGTAACATTGGAAGACGAGCGTTTCACCTCCGTGCTGGCCCACCGCGCCATGATTGACGGCGGGATGAAGGCGCAGCAGCGCCGGGACAAGGCCTCGGTGGACCGCATCAGCGCCGCCATCATCCTGCAGGGGTATCTGGACCGCACAAATGGCGGAAGCACTGCCATAGACCCCAGCAACGTTCCGGAAAGCCTGTCCGTAAAAAACACCAAGAGGAGAAGAAAATGATTAAACCCATCTACTTATACGGGGCCGAGGTGCTCCGCAAAAAAGCGGCCGATGCAGACCTTTCCAACAAGGCCGGCATAGCCGCCCTGGTGCAGGACTTGAAGGACACCCTCTCCAAGGCCGATGGCTGCGGCCTGGCCGCACCCCAGATAGG
>JAIKYL010000198.1 GCA_024683255.1 Bacteroidales bacterium
CGGACGACCGTTGTAGGTAGAGGCCATGGATTCGCCATAGGCCCCGGCCGAGCGGAGTGCCACAAAATCGCCCCGGTGACATTCGTTCAGGACCACGTCCTTTCCAAACACGTCGGAGCTCTCACAGATGGGCCCCACCACATCGTAGGCCTGTTCCGGACCGTCAGAAGACAGGTTCTCAATGCGGTGCGCGGCATGGTACATGGCCGGACGCACCAAGTCGTTCATCCCTGCGTCCAGGACGGCAAAGCGGCGGGAAAGGCCTTCCTTCACATACAGCACCCTGGAAATAAGCGTACCGCAGGAGGCAATGAGGCTGCGTCCCAGTTCAAAACGGACGGGCCGATGCCCCTCTAGGTGACGCTTGAAGGTATTGAAATAGCCTTCGAAATCGGCTATAGGCAAGTGGTTCGGGTGTCCGTATTCTATGCCCAGTCCCCCGCCCACGTTGATGTCCTCCACGGGGATTCCACCTCGCTCCAAGCGCTCTGTGAGGCCGTTTATGCGGTTGCACAGCATCACGAAATCCTGCATGTCCAAAATCTGGGAGCCGATGTGGAAATGCAGGCCCACAAAGCGGACGGAAGGCAGCTGCAGGGCCCGCCGGATCACGGGTTCCACACTTCCGTGATAGATGCCGAACTTATTCTCTGCCAGTCCCGTAGTAATCCCGGCCAGTGTATGCGCGCCGATGTCCGGATTCACCCGGAAGCTCACCGGAGCTACCACGCCCATTTCGGCCGCAATGGCGGCAATGACTTCCAGCTCGGCCTCGGACTCCACATTGAAGCGGCAGATGCGTTTGGACAGGCCCAGGCGAATCTCCCAATCGGCCTTTCCCACGCCGGCATAGACGATGCCTTCCGGCGCAAAACCAGCGTCCAGGGCAGCCTGGATTTCTCCGCCGCTCACGCAGTCGGCACCCAGCCCCGCCGCAGCGATCTGCCGCAGCAGCACGGGGTTCCGGTTGGCCTTCACGGCATAGTGGACTTCCCACGACGGGCGGTCCCGCAATGCCGCGCGGACGGTTTCCAAAGTCCTTTGCAGCAATGCGGTATCGTAATAGTAAAACGGCGTCCGGAGGTTCCGGAAACGCTCCAGCGGGTATTCTCCCTTTAGCATGAGGCGAACAGCTGGCGGCTCAGGGCCTGAAGGGTTCTGGCCTTGTCCTCTTCCCGCACCAGCAGCGAAATGTTGTAATTGCTGCCGCCATAGCTCACCATGCGCACCGGAATGTCCTTCACGGCGGCCAGGACGCTGGATTCAAAGCCCAGGTTCTCCCAGTCCATGTCCCCCACCACGCACACGATACACATGTCCAGGTCCACGGTCACGGTACCATAACGCTTGAGGTCGTGGACAATCTCGCTTAGGTAGCGGGTGTCGTCAATGGTAACGGAAACGCCCACCTCCGAGGTGCAGATCATGTCGATGGAGGTCCGGTAACTCTCAAAGATCTCGAACACTTTGCGCAGGAAACCGTGCGCCAAAAGCATCCGGGAGCTCTTGATCTTGATGGCGGTGATATTGTCTTTGGCGGCCACGGCCTTGATGGTGCCGGGCTCGGGATTGTTGTCTATGAGGGTACCCGGGGCCGATGGCTCCATGGTGTTGAGCAGCCGCACGGGGATGTTGGCGAATTTGGCGGGCTGGATGCAGGTGGGGTGAAGGATCTTGGCGCCGAAGTAGGCCAGCTCGGCCGCCTCGTCAAAGTGTACATGACGCACGGCGCTGGTTTTTTCCACCACGCGGGGATCGTTGTTGTGCATGCCGTCTATGTCCGTCCAGATCTGGATTTCCTCTGCGCCGATGGCCGCACCCACAAGGGAAGCCGTATAGTCGCTGCCGCCCCGCTGGAGGTTATCCACCTCCCCGCGGAGGTTCCGGCAGATGAAGCCCTGGGTGAGGTACAGATCGGCCCCGCTTTCCAGCATCGGCAATAAATGCTCGCGGATGTAATCCTGGTCCGGTTCTCCCCTGTCGTCCAGCCGCATGAAATCCAGTGCCGGCAGCAGCTCCACGTTCACGCCCTGCTTCTTAAGATACAGGGCCATCAGCTGGGTGGAAAGGAGTTCGCCCTGCGCCAGAATGGTCTTCTCCTGCACCGGGCCGAAGAATTCCCGGGTAAGGGCCGATACGCCGGCGAAGGTTTCCCGGATGAAGGCATCGGCCGAGGCATCTCCCAGCAGCTCTTTTGCCACTTGGAGATGCTTGGCTTCCAGGCGCTTGATGGTTTCACGGGCGCTGTCCGGATTGCGGTTGTACAGATAGCCGGCAATCTCTACCAGCATATTGGTGACGCCGGACATGGCGGAGAGCACCACGAAGGGGCATCCGGGCCGGCTGGAGACCAAAGCGGCCACTTCCTTGATTCTTGCGGCGGTTCCTACGGAAGTACCGCCAAACTTCATTACTATCATTTGATTAAGTCCGTTTACCCTGCAAACATAATAAAATTTTTTAGAATTTTATCCATCAAATGATTATCTTTGTAGTCAAATAAGGAAAAATATGTCACTCTCTATCCCCAAGAACTACAGGAACCTGCTGGGCAGTACGGAACAGACGGAAAAGGCCATCAAGGCCGTAAAGGACATGTTCCAGGTGAATCTGAGCGCCCAGCTGGCCCTGCTGCGCGTAACCGCCCCCATGGTGGTGCTCTCCGGCACCGGTATCAACGACGACCTTAACGGCGTGGAGCGCCCGGTGCACTTCCCCATCAAGTCGCTGGCGGAGCAGCAGGCCGAGGTAGTGCACTCCCTGGCCAAATGGAAACGCCTCAAGTTGGCCGAACTGGGTGTGGAGCCGGGCCGCGGCATCTACACGGATATGAACGCCCTCCGGCCGGACGAGGAGCTGGACAACCTCCACTCCATCTACGTGGACCAGTGGGACTGGGAAAAAGTGATGCTTCCGGAGCAGCGCACCACTGAGTTCCTCCACAAGACCGTGCGCCGCATCTACGAGGCCGTGAAAGTAACGGAGAACAAACTGTACGTGGAGTTCCCGCAGATTACGCCCATGCTACCGGAGGAGATCTTCTTCATATCGGCCGAAGAGCTTCTGCAGCGCTATCCGGGCAAGACGCCCAAGGAGCGGGAAAACGCCATTGCAAAGGAATACGGAGCCGTTTTCATCCAGGGAATCGGCGGAAAACTGTCCGACGGGCAGTCGCACGACGGCCGCGCCGCGGACTACGATGACTGGGACCTCAACGGAGACATCCTCCTTTGGAATCCCATCCTTGACAGCGCCTTCGAGATTTCCTCCATGGGCATCCGCGTCAATGCCGAAACCCTGCACCGCCAGCTTGCCGAACGCGGTCAGCTCTGGAAAGAGGATCTCTATTTCCACCGGCAGCTTCTGGAAGGAAAACTGCCGCAGACCATCGGCGGCGGTATCGGCCAGTCCCGCCTTTGCATGTTCCTTCTCAGGAAAGCCCACATCGGCGAAATCCAGTCGGCCATCTGGCCGGAAGAAATGCGGGCCCAATGCCGCGCCGCTGGCATCGAACTTGTATAGAGACAAACCACATAATTTTTTATATTGAAAATGAAAAAACTCAACCATCCTGCCATCCTGGTCGTTGACATGCTCAATGACTTTGTTACCGGCGCCCTCGGCTGCGACCGCGCCCGTGAAATTGTCCCCGCCACCGCCCAACTGCTGGATGCAGCCCGCGAAAAGGGGGTTCCCGTTATCTTCTGCAACGACTGCCACCTTCCCGGCATAGACCGTGAACTCAAGCTCTGGGGAGACCATGCCATCAAGGGCACTCCCGGCGCAGAAGTTATTCCGGAGCTCAAGCTCTGCGACAAGGACTACGTGGTTCCCAAGCGCCGCTACAGCGGTTTCTTCCAGACGGACCTGGACATCCTCCTCAAGGAACTGGGTGTCAAGACGGTGATCATCACCGGCCTCCACACGCACATGTGCTGCCGCCACACCTCGGCCGATGCCTATTGCCTGGGCTATGACGTGGTAGTGGCCAAGGAATCCACCAACGCCTTCACGGAAGAGGATTACCAGAGCGGCCTGGCCTACCTGAAGACCTGCTACGGGGCCGATGCATACACCAATAAGCAGCTCATTTCAGCCTTCTAAGAAAAAAGACCGCTAAAATTTTGCGAAATTAGGAAAAAGTCGTAAATTTGCGGTCCATTCTTCTGGATGTAGCGCAGTTGGTAGCGCACCTGGTTAGGGACCAGGAGGTCGCTGGTTCAAGTCCAGTCATCCAGACACAAAGATCCCAGGCACACCGCCTGGGATTTTTGTGTTATTACCGCTTTCGTCATGCCCGGCCCCGACCGGGCATCTCCC
>JAIKYL010000070.1 GCA_024683255.1 Bacteroidales bacterium
CGGAGGTCGTTCACGGGAATCTCCAGGGTGACGGTCTTGGTCTCACCGGGCTGCAGGGTAACCCTCTGGAAAGCCTTGAGTTCCTTGTACGGCCATTCCACGGTGGCGTCTACGCGGTGTACATAGAGCTGGACCACTTCATCGGCCTCCATCCGGCCGTTGTTGCTAAGGTCAAAGGTGACTTTCACGCCCTTCTTGTCGGCAGTGGCCTTGAGGGCGCCGTACTGGAAGTCCACGTAGGAAAGGCCATGGCCGAAGGCGTACATGGGCTTGATGTTCTTGGTGTCAAACCAGCGATAGCCCACCAGGGAGCCTTCCGTATACTTGGAAACGGGTTTGGGAAGGGAATCCAGGAAAGCCTGACGCTCTGCCGGGCTCATCTGGAGTACATCCTGGCGGTACATGAGGGAGAAGAGGTCTCCGCCGGCGTTCTTGTCCGGGAAGTTACCCAGGGCAAAAGCAGGAGAGTCTTCCAGCTGGGCGGGGAAGGTGAACGGGAGCTTGCCGGAAGGGGCAATGTCGCCGAAGAGCATCTTGGCCAGGGCGGTACCACCCTCGGTGCCGTTCCACCAGCCCTGGACGATGGCCGGGGAAACCGGCTCCAGCTCGCGGAGGTCAGTGGGACCGCCGGAGATAAGGATGCTCACCAGGTTGGGATTGGCTTCGTACAGGGCCTTCACCACTTCGTTCTGACCCACAGGAAGGTCGATATTGGTACGGTCGCTGCCTTCCGTCTCGATGCTCTTATTGGTGCCGCCGAAGAAGAGGACCACATCGGCCTCCTTGGCGAGGGCGACGGCTTCTGCCAGAAGGGCAGGATCGGCCGGCTCGTCAATGGCCTGGGCCTCAAGCGGATTGGGCGTAGCGGAAGGAGGTCCCCAGCGACGGCCCGGGAAGTTCTTGTAACCGGGAGCGTAGACCACTTCCACGTTGCTGCCGGCGCGCTTTACGATGCCTTCCAGCGGGGTAACTTCATAGAGGGCCTTCACACCGGCGCCCATACCGCCGCTCTGGGTCTTGAGGACGGCATTCTGGCCGATGACGGCAATCTTCTTCACTTCCTTGGAAAGCGGCAGGATACCGGCCTGGTTCTTGAGGAGAACCACGGACTTTTCGGCCACCTGCAGGGCAATGTCCTGGCATTCGGGCTGGGAAGTCATTATGGTGTTGGCCACATCGTCCGGAACGGCCTCGATGGCGTAACGGACGCGGAGGATCTGACGGACTTTCTCATCCACCATGGCCTCGGTGAGAGCGCCGGTGGCAATGGAATCGATGACCGGCTGGCCCAGATAGTTGGAGCCTGTCATCTGGACGTTGAGGCCGTGCAACATGGCACCCATGGTGCTGTGCGTGCCGCCCCAGTCGGAGACGGTGAAGCCCTTGAAGCCCCACTCGCCGCGCAGGATCTCGTTCAGGAGGTGCTCATTCTCCGAGCAGTAGTCTCCATTAACTTTATTATAGGCCGGCATCACGCTCATGGCACCGCCTTCCACGATGGCGCGCTCGAAGGGCTTGAGGTAGATTTCTCGAAGGGTACGTTCGTCCACCTGGGCGTCTACGCTACCGCGGTTGGTCTCCTGGTTATTCACGGCGAAGTGCTTGATGCACACGGCCGTTCCCTGATCCTGGACACCCTTGGTGTAGCCCAGTGAGAGGGCTGCGGAAAGGATGGGGTCCTCGCTCAGGTACTCATAGGTGCGGCCACCCACAGGCAAACGCTGGATGTTCACGGCCGGGCCCAGGATAACGTCCTTGCCACGGAGGCGGGCTTCCTTACCCATGCCGGTGCCGTACTTATAGGCCAATTCCTCGCTCCAGGTGGCTGCAAGGGCACTTCCGGTGGGGAAGTAGGTGGCGGAGTCCAGCTTCCAGCCGGCGCTCTGGAACCCATTGGGAACGCCCTCTTCGCGGATGCCGAAGGGGCCGTCGGCATAATGCATGTCGGCAATACCCAGGCGTTCTACACCGGCAGAGGACATGTTGGTCTTGCTGTGAAGCATGTTTACCTTCTCTTCCAGGGTCATCTGGGCAATGATGGCGTCAATCTTTTTGTCATTGACGGTGAGTTTCTCCTGAGGAGAACGGGGACCGGAACAGGCGGCAAGAAGAGCCGCGGCGGCCAGGTAAAAAAGTTTCTTGTACATATCGGTTAGCTGTTGTTGTTTCATTGACCGAAAGTTACGCAATCTTGCCGATTAAAAGAAACCCGCTTAACATTGGGGAAAACAAATGAACAACCATACTATATTTTTCCCACTGGGATTGCGTATTTTTGCATAAAATCAAAACTGTATGAAACGTATTCTTATTCTCTTAGCACTTTTGGGCTGCACCGTGTTGGCATCGGCCCAGGGCTGGATGCGTCAGCCCACTCCCAACGATACCCTTCAGAGCACCCGCGTCCTGCCGGACGGAAGGGTCCTGTTCCAGATCTACGCTCCTCAGGCTTCTTCCGTTTCCGTCTCCGGAGACCTGCCCTGGGGGAAGCCCATCGTCTTTGAAAAGGCCGAAAACGGCGTATGGAAAGGCATCTGTGAAGGCCTGGACGACGGCGTTTTCCGCTATAACTTCACGGTGGACGGCGTGCGCGTGCAGGATCCCAAGGCTCCGCTCTCGGCAGAGCAGTCTTCCCTCCTTACCAAGGGCGAAGGCTATATCAAGGATGTTCCGCACGGTGCCGTGGCGCAGCGTTTCTACTGGTCTAAGAACCTGAAGGAAATGCGCCGCCTGCATGTGTGGACCCCTGCCGGCTATGAGAAATCGGCCGATAAGCTTCCGGTACTGTACCTCATTCACGGCGGCGGAGACAACGATGCCTCCTGGCCCGGTGTGGGCGCTGCCGGCTGGATTCTGGACAATCTCCTGGCCGAAGGCAAGATGGTGCCCATGATTGTGGTCATGCCCAACGGCACCATCAACGTGCAGAACGAGGTTCCTCCCTTTGCCGAGGATATGTACAACTCCATCATCCCCTTCATCGAGGCCAACTATAATGTAATGACCGATAGGGATCACCGCGCAGTGGCCGGCCTTTCGATGGGCGGCATGGAGACCATGGAAGTGGCCTTCTCCCATCCGGACGACTTCGCCTATGTGTGGGTGCTGAGCGCTTCCTTCGCCCCCGGGCAGGAGCCTGCTGCGGAATCGGCCCGTCTTAAAGTGAAGGAGAACATTTCCAAGCTCAACAGCTTCCGCAAGATGGTCTTTACCCAGGGCGGTCCCACGGACATTGCGTACCAGAACTGCAAGAACACCCGGGACCAGCTGGACAAGGACGGCCTCAAGTACGAGTATATGGAAAACGCCCAGGCCGGTCACAGTTGGACCACCTGGCGGGCCGATCTTCAGACCCTCGCTCCCACCCTGTTCCGCTAATCCGTACATTTACAACCAGATAACAAATCGTCCCTGTGTCGCGAAACACAGGGACGATTCTTTAATGCGCTTACACTCAGCTGCTTACTTGAAGAGCAGGCGGGCGAAAGTGTTCAGGTACAGACGCCAGTTCTTCCACACGTGGGCGTCATCGCTCACATAGAGGGTGTGCGGCATGCCCAGGTCCGTAAGGTGCTTGTCCAGAACCAGGGAACCCTGGTAGGCCATGTTGTCTTCCTTGCCCACACCAATCCAGTACAGCTTGTAGCCGGCTTTCTTGATGCCCAGCAGCTGATTGTCCAGTTCCTCGCTTTCGCGGATACCGCAGCTGAGGGGGCAGATGTAGCTGAAGGTGCCGGGATACAGGATGGTGGCCGATGTGGTGTGGCCGCCGCCCATGGAGAGGCCGGCGATAGCACGGCCATCGGCCTTGGCAACGGTGCGGTATTCCTTGTCGATGAAAGGAATGATCTCCTTCACCAGGCTGTTCACATAGGCGTTCTGCCACTTGGGATCGTTTCGGTCCATCTCCACGGTCTCAAGACCCAGGGTGTTGGCTGCGCGCTGGTTGGGGTTGCCGTTGGGCATTACCACAATCATCGGCTTTGCAAGACCCTTCTCGATGAGGTTGTCCAGGATCTGGGCGGCGCGGCCCATGGAGGTCCAGGCTTCTTCGTCACCGCCGCCGCCATGGAGGAGGTACAGCACCGGATACTTGGCCTTGGGATTCTTCTCGTAGCCGTACGGGGTATA
>JAIKYL010000229.1 GCA_024683255.1 Bacteroidales bacterium
CACAGCGCCGTGGAGGTTCCTTCGGACACGGATCCGCTCCTTGACAAGGCCGAAGCCTACGCTACGGAAGACCTGATGTACCGCCACTGGGACCACTGGCGCACGGACATCAACCACAGCTATGTGGCATCCCTGGGAAACGGCATCATCCAGGAAGGGATGGATATCCTGGGCGGTCCCGACGTGCTCTTTGAACTGCCGAACGGCCCCTTCGGAGACGTGGCAGACCTGTGCTGGAGCCCCGACGGCCGCTATATCGCCTATTCCTGCAAGCCCCTCACAGGCAAGCAGTACGCTTTTTCCACCAACACCTGCATCTTCATCTATTGCCCCTCCACCGGAGAGACCACACAGGTTACCTTCGAGGGTGGTTACGACACCCATCCCATCTGGAGCCCGGACGGCAGCCGCCTGGCCTGGCTTTCCATGGAAAGGGACGGCTACGAGGCCGACAAGGTGCGCCTGATGGTAGGGGAGGTCACGGGTTCGGAAGTATCCGGCATTCGTGAGCTTACCGCAGATTTCAAGTATAACGCCGACGGCCCCGTATGGGCCGAGGATGGCAAGTCCATCTTCTTCGCAGCCCTCGCCGAGGGCCTTCAGGGCGTCTTCAACGTGGTGGTGGAGGCCGATGAGCCCGCCATCTTCCGCCTCACGGCCGACAACCTCTGGTTCGACTTCGGCTCGCCTTTCGGCATCCTGCAGGACGGTACGCTCCTCACCACTTATGCTTCCATGGATTTCCCCACGGAACTGGCAGCGGTGAACGACAATGCCGTGCGGCAGATTACCTTCGAGAACGAGCACATCCTCTCCCAGCTGGACAAGCATGAGACCGAGGCCCGTTATGTCAAGACCGTGGACGGGCAGGAAATGCTCACCTGGGTTCTGTTCCCGCCGCAGTTCGATCCCACCAAGGAGTATCCGGCCATTGAAATCTGCCTGGGAGGCCCTCAGGGCACGCTTTCGCAGGGCTGGAGCTACCGCTGGAATTACCTCCTCATGGCCCATCAGGGCTATGTGGTGGTGCTGCCCAACCGGCGCGGAACAACGGCTTTCGGACAAGAGTGGTGCGAGGAAATTTCGGGCGACTACATCGGCCTTAATATGCAGGATTATCTTTCCGCAGCGCGCATGATAAAGGCCGAGCCGTACATCAGCGGTGTGGCGGCCTGCGGTGCTTCTTACGGTGGCTATAGCGTTTATTACCTGGCCGGTATCCATGGAGATACGTACGACTGCTTCATCGCCCATGCGGGTATCTTCAACGAGGAGCACATGTACATGACCACCGAGGAAATGTGGTTCCCCAACTGGGACAACGGCGGCATCCCCATGGAATATGCCTATGCTCCGGACCAGGTGGGCCCTGCCGGTGACGGTGTCACCTTCGGCGGCCTGCAGCAGGCGGGTTCTCCCTGGAGCTCTGTGGCCAAGGCCAAACGGCACTATGACAATTCCCCGCACAAGCTGGTCCAGAACTGGCATACGCCCATCCTCTGCATCCACGGCGGTTCAGACTTCCGCGTCCCTTATGACGAAGGTATGGCAGCCTTCAACGCCGCCCAGCTGATGGGTGTTCCTTCCAAACTCATTGTATTCCCCAACGAGAATCACTGGATCCTGAAGCCCCAGAACGCCCTCTATTGGCACCGTTCATACTTCGGCTGGCTGGACAGGTGGATGAAGAAATAATAATCTTATTCCAAGAATGAAAAAGTTATTTACCCTTATTGCCCTGGCACTTTTTACTGCCACCGCCGCCTTTGCCCAGGAGAACATCCTTACGGAAGAAACTGCCCAGCAGGAGGTTAAACCCTACAAGGTCTATTGTGAGATTGTATCTTACGTCAGAGGTCTTTTCTCCAACAAAACCAATGTGGAACTGGACTTCGGCCAGTATGCCAGCTGGTGGAGCGCAGACCGGCAGCTGGTGGATGAGAACGGGGATGCCATTTCCTTCAATTCCATGCTGGATGCGGCCAATTATATGGGCCGTAGAGGATGGAACCTGGAAGAATGCTACATTATCCAGAATTTCACCAAAGGAGACTCCGGGGATCCACAGTATCATTGGATTATGTCCAAGGAAATCACGGACCCTTCCCAGATAACGGATGGCCTTCGTACCAAAGGCATGAACAAACAACGCTAGGATATCTGCGAGTAGTCCTTTGAGACGTATTTGTCTTTTCTAAGCTCGGCCGCCAGAAGGGCGTTGCCGGGCTTTTCCAATGTCGGATCCTGGTCCAGGATATGCTGGGCATAGCCCCGGGCGTCTGAGAGGATGAGCCCGTCCTTGGCCAGGGAGGCAATGTTAAGCTCCACGGGAAGACCGCTCTGCTGGGTGCCTTCCAGGTCTCCGGGGCCGCGCATCTTCATGTCCTCTTCGGCCAGTTCAAAACCGTTTTCCGTGGCGCAGAGAAGATCCAGGCGCTTCTGGCTCTCCTTGGACACTTTTGTGCCTTTCATGAGGATGCAGAAGGACTTCTCGGCTCCCCGACCCACGCGTCCGCGAAGCTGATGGAGCTGGCTCAGGCCAAATCTTTCGGCACTTTCTATGACCATTACGGAGGCATTGGGAACGTCCACGCCCACTTCAATTACCGTGGTGGAAACCAGGATGTTGGCCCGGCCCGCCACAAAGGCGCTCATGTTGAATTCCTTCTCCTGCGGGGTCTGCTGGCCATGGACAATGGCCACCTTGTACTGCGGCAAGGGGAAGGCCTTTACAATTTCCTCGTAACCCAGCTGCAGGTTCTTGTAGTCCAGTTTTTCACTCTCAAAAATGAGCGGATACACGATGAACGCCTGACGGCCTTTCGCTATTTCATCCCGGATGAAGTTATGCATGGCGTGACGCTTGTTTTCTCCCACGCAGAGGGTCTGGATGGGTTTTCGGCCCGGGGGCATCTCGTCAATCACGGACACGTCCAGGTCTCCGTAAAGCGTCATGGCAAGGGTACGGGGAATGGGGGTGGCGGTCATTACCAGCACATGCGGAGGGATACCGCAGGAGCCTTTGTTCCAGAGCCGGGACCGCTGTTCCACGCCAAAACGGTGCTGCTCGTCCACGATGGCCAGCCCCAGCGCCTTGAACTGCACGGTATCTTCAATTAAGGCATGCGTGCCGATGATGATGCCGATGGAACCGTCCTCCAGCCCCGCATGGATTTCCCGCCGGGCGGCTACGCCCGTGTTTCCGGTTAGGAGCACCACCTTCACTCCAGTGGGCGTCAGGTATTTGGAGATATTGGCAAAGTGCTGCTGGGCAAGCACTTCCGTTGGCGCCATCACACAGGCCTGGTAGCCGTTTCCAACGGCGATGAGGGCGCTGAGGACCGCCACCATGGTTTTGCCGGAGCCCACGTCTCCCTGCAGCAGGCGGTTCATCTGATGGCCGCTCCGCATGTCTTCCCGGATTTCCCGGATAACGCGTTTTTGGGCGCCTGTGAGCTGGTACGGAAGGGCGTTATAGCAGGCGTTGAAAGCATCTCCCACAACGGGCATCTTAAGACCCAGGTCGCTCCGGCTGCGGATGTATTTCTGCTTCAGGAGAGAGAGCTGCAGCAGGAAAAGTTCCTCGAATTTTAGCCGATAAGTGGCCTTGGCCAGGGCGTCCTGGTCCACCGGGAAATGGATTTGCCTTAATGCGAAGCTCAGGGGAACCAGGCCTTTTTCCCTAAGGATGTAATCCGGAAGTGTTTCCTGCAAGGTGGGAAGGATGCCTTCCAGCGCCGTCCCCATGAGTTTGAGCATCACTTTCCCCGTGATGCCGGCGTTCTTAAGTTTCTCCGTGGAAGGATATACGCCTGTGAGTACGCCGAAGGTTCCGGTATCCGGAGCATCCACCTCCGGATGCACCATGTTCAGATGGGTGCCGAACACGGCAGGCTTGCCGAAGAAAACGAAGGTGGAACCGGGCTGCAGGCGGCTGTGCATCCATTTTACGCCCTTGAAGAATACCACTTCCATCTCCCCGGATTCATCGGCCACAATGGCCGACAGACGGGAAACGGCGTTGTATTTGAGTTTTTCCGGCGGCAGTTCCGCCCCGTTCTTGGCAAACAGCCTCACCTTCATTACCGTTGCGCGTACTTGCACCTGCGCGAGGTCCGGATGCACATCGGCAATCCTCACAATCCGGCTCCGGTCTATGTAACGGAAAGGATACAGCCGCAACAGGTCTCCCACCGTAGCAATTCCCAGCTCGGTGCCCAGGAGCGCCGCCCGCTTGGGCCCCACCCCCGGAAGATACTGTATGGCCGTTTCCATGTTCATCTCCTGCAAATATACGGAATTTGCAGGTGTTTTCATAGCATTTATAATATGCTTGGGAGAGGTGGGTGTAACGAGTGCCAGACCTCTCCCATGGAAAGTGTAATGGAGCGTTCTGGAATAAGGTTTGTCTGGGAGAGGTCCTAAGCATGAAAAGACCACCTCTCCCAAAACTACTCTTGTAGAGATACAAATACCGGCTTGGGAAGACTGATGCGTCGGCCGGTGTCTGTGAGAAGGCCGCTGTCCGGGTCACGACTATAGATTTCAATCTCATCGCTGTCCCGGCAGGCCACTATTGCCAGGTCCTTGGTAATGACAAAGTTGCGGGGATGAGGACCGGTATGCTGATAACCCACTTCGGCCAGCGTACCGTCCGCTCCCACACTGAAAACGGCTATGCCGTCGTTCTGCAGGCGAAGACTGGCATAAAGGAATTTGCCGTCCGGACTCAGGTGGATGTCGGCCGCACCGCGGGCATAGAAACGGTCTGCCTTCACTACTTGCCTGAGGGTAAGGTTGCCGGCCTTGTAATCAAAGACAGCCACATCTCCGGACAGTTCTCCAATCACGTAAAAGTGCTCCCCGGATGCATCGAACAGGAGGTGCCGGGGGCCGAAATCGGCCGGAAGCCGTGCCGCAATCCGATAATTGGAAACGCCGTGGCCGGCAATGTCTAGAGAGCCGATGGCATCGGCACTGAACTCGCTGAAAAACAAACACTTCCCATCTGGCGTAAAGGTGGCACAATGGACATGCGGCGTCTCCTGCCGGCTCATGTCCGGACCGCCGGTCCCGGAAACGACAAGAGAGTCCAGCGGGCCGATGCGTCCGTCTCCCTGTAGCTTATATAGCGCCAGGGTTCCGCCGCTGTAATTGGCTACGGCCAAAAGGCCGCCATTGGTGGCCACATAACAGGGATCTTCTCCCTTTTCCGGCAGGCCGGTGGGCTGGCTTCCCATTAGATCAAAACCATTTCCGCCATAACGCCACGCCCATATGGAGGCCGATTCGTCCGGCATTTCACTCACCGCATAGACCTTGTCACCGTTAATGGCAAGAAAAGAAGGATTGGGCATGGGGGCCTTGGCAATAACCTCGCCGCTGGCAAAGTCCAGGGCGTAAAAACCATCCGAATAGGTGCCCACAAAGAGCGTGGTCTCCGGCCGGGAGCAGGCCAGCGCCAAAAGCGCCAGAAATATGGGGAGGATCCGTTTCATGTTGGCAGAAAAGGTCTATTCCAGCTTTCCTTCCTGCAGGGTGTCGTACTGAAGGCGGTGGCGGAAGATGTCGATGGCGGTGTAGATGGCGCTCATCATGGAACGGGGATCGGCCTCGTCCCGGCCGGCCATTTCGTAGGCCGTGCCGTGATCCGGAGAAGTTCTCACCACAGGCAGACCGGCGGTGTAGTTCACGCCGTCGGAGAAGGCAATGGCCTTGAAGGGGGCCAGGCCCTGGTCGTGGTACATGGCCAGGGTGGCGTCGAATCGGCCGTAATTGCCCAGGCTGAAGAATCCGTCGGGGGAGTAGGGGCCGAAGGCCTGGATGCCCTCCCGGGTGGCTTCCTGCACTGCAGGAAGGATGATGCTCTGCTCTTCGTCTCCCAGCAGGCCGCCGTCTCCGCAGTGCGGATTGAGGCCCAGGACGGCAATCTTGGGATCCGGAATGCCGAAGTCCCGCTCCAGCGAGGCCTTCATGATGCGGAGCTTGCCCAGGATCTTTTCCTTGGTGATGCTTCCGGGAACGTCCCTAAGGGGAATGTGCCCGGTGACGACGCCCACCTTGAGCTGCTCGCTCACCATGATCATGGTAACGTCTTCCGTGCCGAACTCCTGCTGAAGGTATTCCGTGTGGCCGGTGTTGGAGAAGCCCTGGGCATTCATCGCCCGCTTGTTGATGGGGGCGGTGACCAGCACGTCAATCTGGCCGGCTTTGAGGTCCTTCACCGCAGCTTTGAGGGCCGATATGGCACTTTTGGCGGCTTCCGGCGTGGATTGTCCGGGTTCTGCATATACATTGTCCGGCAGGCAGTTCACCAGGTTGATCTTCCGCTGCCGCGCATCGGCCGCAGAGGGGATTACGTTCACGTCCAGCTGCTCTATGTTGTGCAGGGTCTTGCGGTAAAAGCCCAGCAGTTTGGAGGACCCGTATACTACGGGCGTAAAGGAATCCAGGATCCGCGGGTCTGCGAGGGATTTGATGATTACTTCGTATCCAATGCCGTTGCTGTCACCCTGAGTGATGCCCACGACCAGTTTAGGTAAACTCATAACAGTGTCTGTTGTTCTTGTATGTATCCGGTATCCTCCGGGAGGTCCGGGGCATGGTACGCGGCGACGGCAAGGGCGTCGCAACGCTCGTTCTCGGGGTGCCCGGCGTGCCCCTTGATCCAGTGGAAGGCCACGCGGTGGCGGCTGTACGCTTCCATGAAACGCAGCCACAGGTCCACGTTCTTCTTCTTTTTGAATCCTGTCCGCTTCCAGTCCTCCAGCCAGCCTTCGTTGATGGCCTTTACCACATACGAGGAATCGCTTACCACATGCACCTCCGCATTGTCCCAGCGGATCTGCTCCAGGCCCAGGATTACGGCCAGCAGTTCCATCCGGTTGTTGGTGGTGCAGGCAAAGCCGCCGGAAAGCTCCTTTTCGTGCTTTCCGCAGCGGAGCACGATCCCGTAGCCTCCGGGCCCGGGGTTTCCGCTGGCGGCTCCATCCGTGTAAAGGTATATGGGCGGTCTTTCTGCAGACATAGACTTACAAATATAGCAATATTTTTGCGGATGAAGGAGAAAAACGCTATTTTTGTGAATCATGAATATATTGGTTACAGGGGCTGGCGGACAGCTGGGAACAAGCATCCGGAAACTGGCGGAACGGCAGAAGACCAACCGCTTTATTTTCACGGACGTGGCTTCACGTCCCGGCAGTGACATCGTGTATCTGGACATTACCAACCAGGACGCCGTACGCCTGCTCTGTGAGTCGGAGAAAGTGGATCTTATCATCAACTGCGCCGGCTATACCAATGTGGAGAAGGCGGAAGAGGATATGGCCCTGTGCCAGCTTCTCAATGCCGATGCTCCGGGAATCCTGGCCTCGGTTGCCGCGCAGCGGGGAGCCACCCTCATCCATATTTCCACGGATTATGTTTTCGGGGGAGAGGTTCCCATCCCGCTCAAGGAAAACTTTCCCACCCAGCCGGCCGGCGTGTATGCCGTTACCAAGCTGCAGGGGGAGAAGGCCGTGCAGGAATCCGGATGCAAGTACCTCATTATCCGGTCGGCCTGGATGTACAGCGCGTATGGGAAGAACTTCCTCAAAACCATGCGGCAGCTCACGGCGGAGCGCCCGGAGGTGAAGGTGGTCTTCGATCAGGTGGGAACGCCCACCTGGGCGGGGGACCTGGCGGCCTTCATCCTTCACATCATTAACACCAGGCAGCTTGGCAAGACCGGCGTCTATCATTATTCCAACGAGGGCGTCTGCTCCTGGTACGACTTTGCCTGCGCCATACGGGACCTCTCCGGCACGCCGGGCAGGGTAGTGCCCTGTTACACCCGGGATTTCCCCAGCAAGGTCCATCGGCCCGCCTTTTCCGTGCTGGACAAAGGCAAGGTAAAGAAAACCTTCGGCATTCAGGTGCCCCATTGGTACGAGTCCCTGCGCAAATGCCTGGAGGAGGGTTTTTAATTTGGAACGTATGCAGTATTTGGATATAGCAAAACAGTGTGTGGGTCAGAGCATCCGCGTAAAGGAGGCCCTGCTCTCAAATGAAGGGACCATGCAGACCATCGCCCGGGTGGCGGAGCTGCTGGTAGAAACGTACAGGAAAGGCAACAAGAGCCTGTGGGCGGGGAACGGCGGCTCTGCGGCCGATGCCCAGCACATGGCGGCGGAACTGGTGAACAAGTTCAACCTGGACCGCAGCGGCCTTCCCGCCGCCGCCCTCACGGTAGATTCGTCCGTACTCACGGCCATCGGCAACGATTATGGTTTCGACCAGCTTTTTTCCCGTCAGATAGAGGCCATCGGTAAGAAAGGGGACGTTTTTGTGGGCATCTCCACTTCCGGGAATTCCCGGAACCTGGTGGAGGCGCTCAAAATGTGCCGGGAGAAGGGGATCGTGAGCGTTGCCCTGGTGGGCGGAAAGCCCTGCAAGATGGATGAATATGACTATGTCATCCATGTCCCTTCAGAGGACACGCCCCGCATCCAGGAGTGCCAGACGCTGGTGGGCCATATCCTCTGTGGCATTGTGGAACAAACCTTCTTTGGCACACACAATTAAATATTTTTAAAAATTCCGAAATATCTATGATATTCTCGGATTTTTTTGTAACTTTGCGCGGCATTTGAAAAAGAAATACTTTTAACAAACAATAAATTAACGCAAAATTATGATCAGACTTGGTATTAACGGCTTTGGCCGTATCGGTCGTATGGTTTTCCGCGCTGCCGTGGAGAACTTCAACAAGGACATCGTGGTGGTCGGTATCAATGACCTCCTGGATCCGGACTATCTCGCTTACATGCTGAAGTACGACTCCGTGCATGGCGCTTTCAACCACGACATCAAGGTGGAAGGCAACTATCTCATCGTGGATGGCAACAAGATTCAGGTCTTCTGCGAGAAGGATCCCGCCAACATCACCTGGGGTGACCTCAAGGCCGACGTGGTTGTGGAATCCACCGGTTTCTTCCTCACCGCAGAGCTGGCCGAGGCTCATATCAAGGCCGGTGCCAAGAAGGTGATCATGTCCGCTCCTTCCAAGGACGCTACCCCCATGTTCGTTTATGGTGTTAACCATAAGACCTATGCCGGTCAGAACATCATCTCCAACGCTTCCTGCACCACCAACTGCCTGGCTCCTATCACCAAAGTGCTCAACGACAACTTCGGTGTGGTCCGTGGCCTCATGACCACCGTGCACGCTGCTACCGCCACCCAGAAGACCGTTGACGGTCCTTCCAAGAAGGATTGGCGCGGTGGCCGCGGTATCCTGGAGAACATCATTCCTTCCTCCACCGGCGCTGCCAAGGCCGTGGGTAAGGTTCTTCCGGAACTGAACGGTAAGCTCACCGGTATGTCCCTGCGTGTTCCCACCAGCGATGTGTCCTTCGTGGACCTCACCTGCGAACTGGCCAAGGAAGCTTCCTACGAGGAAATCTGCGCTGCCATGAAGAAGGCCAGCGAGGGTGAACTCAAGGGTGTTCTCGGTTACACCAACGAGGCTGTTGTTTCCACCGATTTCCGCAACGACGCCCGCACTTCCATCTTCGACGAGAAGGCTGGTATCCAGCTGGACAAGACCTTCGTAAAGGTTTGCGCCTGGTACGACAACGAGTGGGGTTACAGCAACAAGGTCCTGGAAATGGCAAAAGTTATCATGAAATAAATTTCACGACAACTGTTTCCCATTAAGCGGTGGCTTTTGCCACCGCTTTTTTTGTTCTAACCCCCGTAGCCCCCTGTCAGGGGGCATATTCGGCCTTCGGCCGGGCGACAGAAGCCGCCTAGTCGCTTCGCTCCGATAAGATAATTACAAGTTGAGAAGATTCTATTTTATTATCATATATTTTATTATAACTTTGTATTCTATGAAGATTCTCATTTGCAATGACGACGGCTACAAGGCGCGGGGGATTCACGTGCTGGCCAGGATTATGGACAAGTTCGGGGACGTTACCGTGGTGGCGCCCAAGTTTCACCAGAGCGCCACTTCCATGGCGGTTTCCCTGGGCGTGAAGCAGCTGGCCTACAAGGACCTTCCGGAAGAAGGTCCCGGTAAGTGGACCTATCTGGACGCCACGCCGGCTTCCTGCGTTAAATTCGGCCTGGAATACAAGTATGAGAACCGGGATCCGGACTTGGTGGTCTGCGGAATCAATCATGGGACAAACGCTTCTACGGCAGCCAATTACAGCGGAACGCTGGGCGCTGCGGAGGAGGCCGTGATCAACGGGCGGAGGGCCATCGGCGTATCGCTTTGCGACTTCCGGCCGGATGCGGATTTTTCCGTGGTGGAGGCCCTGCTGCCGGACATCATGAAAAAGCTCATAGACAACTGGCCGGAGAACCATCCCGGACTGTACTATAACATCAACTTTCCGGCCATGCCGCTGGAAGACATCAAGGGCGTAAAAATGGCCCGCCAGGGGCTTGGACACTGGATCAAGGAGTTCGAGCCGTGGGACGAAAGCAGCCTGGGCGTGCTCAATGACAGTTTCCTATGGCAACATTACCGCGTTACTTTGGAAGACGGGGAGAAGGCCGTCTTCATGCGCGGAACCTTTGTGAACGACGATGAGGACTCGGAAACGGCCGACCATCTCCTGCTGGAGCAGGGTTGGATAACCATCGTTCCCTTCAATGCCGAAATGACAGACCTGGAGGAGCTTGAACGCCTCAAAACGCTATGAGATATTATATCATAGCCGGTGAAGCCTCCGGGGACCTGCATGGAAGCAACCTCATGAAGGGTCTTTACGCAGAGGATCCCAAGGCCGATATCCGCTTCTGGGGCGGTCCCATGATGGAGGGAATCTTTCAAGGGAAGCAGAATGGGGCCGGACTGGTGAAAGACTACCGGGAAGGCGCCGTAATGGGCCTCTGGGAGGTGCTTAAAAACGGCAACAGCCTGCTAAAGAACGTCCGCCGCTGCAAGGAGGACATCCTCTCCTGGAAGCCGGACGTGGTCATTCTCATAGATTACCCCGGTTTCAATTTCCGTATAGCCGAATTTGCCCATAAAGCCGGCTTCAAGGTCTATTATTACATAGCTCCTAAAGTGTGGGCCAGCCGGGAAGGCCGTATCCGCAAGCTTAAGGCCTATGTGGACAGGCTCTTCATCGTTTTCCCCTTCGAAAAGCCGTATTTCCAGGCAAAGGGCGTTCCCTTTGTCTATGAGGGGAACCCCCTGGTGGATGCCATTGACCAAAGCCCTGCCATGCAGGAAAGCCGGGCGGAATACCTTTCCCGCACAGACCTTCCGGACAAGCCCTGGATTGCCCTCCTGGCCGGTTCCCGGGGATTTGAGATCAGCCACATGATGCCCATCCTCATGGACTTTGCCGACAAGTGGCATGCCGCCCATCCGGATTATCACTTTGTGGTGGCCGCCGCCCCGGAAAGGACGCAGGAAGACTATAGCCGGTATCTGGGAGAGCGGGACTATGTGCACGTGGTATTCGGCGAAACCTACGGTACGCTCCGCCATGCGGAGGCGGCCGTAATCAACTCCGGAACGGCGTCGCTGGAAGCGGCGCTCATCGGCACGCCCCAGGTGGTGGGTTACAGGCTCAATCCTGTGAGCGCCGCCATCATGCTAAAGATGATAAAGGTCAAATACATCTCCCTGGCCAACCTTATCATTGACCGTCCCGCCTTCAAGGAACTAATTCAGAATGAGCTCACTTCACAGGCGCTCATGGAGGAGATGGGCCATATCCTGGAAGATGCGGCCTATAGGGAAAGGATGCTGAAGGATTATGCCGATGTACGGGCGCAACTGGGCGGAGCCGGTGCATCCGCCGCAGTGGCCCGTGCCATGGTGGAAACGTTGAAGGCTTAATCCAGGGTTTCCAGTTCTACACCGGGGAAGCTGTTGAGCTTCTTGAGGATTCCCATCGGGTAATCCTTTTTCTTGATAAGCAAAGACAGTTCGGCTTTGTAATGGTCTCCCTGCTTGCAAAGGGAGCACTGGTTCACACGTTTGCCCAGCTTCTGGATGGCGTCTTCCAGCGGCTTGAGTTCATCGGCCGTCATTATTACACCCGTCTGCCGCTCTCCATACTTGAAGGAATAGAAGTGCATGGCTTCCATACAGCCCATGAGCATTATGGCGCAGAGGATGGCCAGCTCATAAAGGCCGGAACCCAGGGCCAGGCCGATGGCACCGGTAACCCAGATGCCGGCGGCGGTGGTAAGGCCCACCACATGCTTGTTTTTCATGATGATACCGCCGCCCAGGAAACCCAGGCCTCCCACCACGCCGGCGGCGATACGGGCTGCGTCGAATCTTTCGGCCCCGGCAAAGCCGTACTGCGAAATGATCATAAACAGGCAGGATCCCAATGCTACCAGCACATGGGTGCGGACCCCGGCGCCCTTGCCCCGGAATTCCCGTTCATAGCCGATGGCCCCGCCGATGACGCCGGCCGAAAGCAATCGGATGGTAAGTTCTAATGCGAGTGTCATATCTTTAAGGATGCTTTTGCTTTGTCTATGGCTGCTAGGACTCTGTCGCACCAGGCGTCAAAGTCCGGATCCGGAACCTGCAGCTCCGGATGGGCCAGGATGTTGTCTATGGTACGGGCCACGCCCTCCTCGAAACGGACGGTGGCCTGGAACCCCGGAACCGCCTGCTTGAGCTTGCTGTTGTCAAAGAGGACCGTCCAGGCCTTGTCTCCCAGAAGGCCGCCCCGGAAGTCGTACGGACCAATCTCGGAGAGGAATTCCGAAGATACGTGGCAGGCTTTGAGCTCTACGCCCAGCTTGCCGGCAATGACCTCATAAATCTGGTTCCAGGTAAGGGTTTCGTCGGAGGTAATCTGGAAGACGTTACCCAGTGC
>JAIKYL010000004.1 GCA_024683255.1 Bacteroidales bacterium
TGCATGCCTCATAATCAAAAGAGATGAACATTACGCGGGAAGGGCTCCAGAGACCCTTTTCCTTCAGGATGCCGATACAGCGGTCCATCATGGCATCGGCCCGCTCCCGGCTGCGCTGCTTTTTGAATTCCAAAACCAGCACGGTGGAAGCGGACTTTATCCCCTGATCCATATACTGCTCAAAGGTGGATATCGGTTCACCGTTAGACAGCGTGCCCCTTTGCAAAAGTCCAGGATAGGTTCCGGTCTGGATACCCATCCCACGGAACGAAGGGTCGTGATTCACTACAACCACATCGTCCGCGGTAATATGCACATCAAATTCACTCCCCCAGAATCCGTTGTCCTGGGCCGCCTTTAACGAGGCCAGCGAATTCTGCGCATTCCCGGCCGCCTCACACTGCCAGAAGCCCCGGTGCGCACAGATCTGCTGGGCAGGCAGCATCAGCGGAGAAAAAAGCAGTAACGCTAAAACAAAAAAAGGTTTAGTTCTCATATCTTACTGTATAAAAACAATGGAGGCGACCCTCACGGGCTGCCTCCATTATAGTATTAACTAACCAACTTAAAACTAACCTCGGTTAGTGTTATTGCAAGAGGCGTGCCAAACTTAAACGGATTGTTCGTGTTCCACCTCTACGCGGGCCCTTTCCACACTCTTGGAACGCTTGAGCACAAAGCCCGAGCCCAGGTATTTGGTGCGCACATCTTCATCGGCCGCCAGCTCCTGCGGCGTACCGGCCTGCAGGATCACGCCTTCGTACAGCAGGTATGCCCGGTCCGTAATGGCCAGGGTTTCGCCTACATTGTGGTCCGTAATAATGACGCCGATGTTGCGGTATTTTAGTTTGGCAATAATATACTGGATGTCTTCCACGGCAATGGGGTCCACGCCGGCGAACGGTTCGTCCAGGAGGATAAACTTGGGATCCACCGCCAGGGCACGTGCAATTTCGCAGCGGCGTCGTTCACCGCCGGAGAGCTGGATACCCAGGGACTTGCGCACCTTGGAGAGATTGAACTCGTCTATGAGCTTTTCCATACGCGCCAGGCGTTCCGCCTTGGTCATGCCCTGGGTGCTCTTGGAGAGTTCCATCACGGAAAGGATGTTGTCCTCCACGGACATCTTCCGGAACACGGAAGCCTCCTGCGGCAGATAACCCACCCCCAGCTGTGCCCGCTGGTACATGGGCAGTTTGGTGATTTCCGTGGAGTTGCCGTCCTCGTCGTCCAGGAAGATCCGGCCGCCGTTGGGCTTGATCTGGCCCGTAATCATGTAGAAGCTGGTGGTCTTTCCGGCGCCGTTGGGCCCCAGGAAGCCCACGATCTCTCCCTGTTCCACCTCCATGGAAACGCCCTTCACCACCGTGCGGACGCCGTATTTCTTAACCAGTTTTTCTGCTCTTAATTTCATAGATTCTTCGCTTCCATAGATTCTTCGCTTCGCTCAGAATGACAGTTTATTTGGTATCCAGACCCATATCGGCCACAAAGGCGCGGACCTCCGGGTTCTTTTCCATCAGGTCCTTGGCCTTTTCTTCCGGCATATAGGGCTTCTTTTCGCTTTCTTCCATAGGGGTGACCGAAACCACCACATTCACCTTGGAGCAGCCCAGCAACTCCCGGAGTTTCTTTTCCAGTTCCCGGAGCATCTTCTCCTCCACCCACTGCTTCTGGGCCTCGTTGGTCACAAAGAATTCCACCTGTTTCACCCCGTTCTCTTCCGACAGCTGGATGTTCCCGCCGGAAAGCATGCTGGCAAGACGCGGTTTGGCACTGTACTGCCCGGCCAGTTCCTTCCATTTAAGGCGCACCAAGTCGTCCTCCGGCAGGGCAGCTTCCTGCTGCACGGCCTCCACCGGCGCAGGTTCTTCCACCTTCTCCTCCATAATGGAATTGATGGAAAGGGCCGATCCGGTCTTGGGAGAACGACGACGCGCGGGGGCAGGAGATGGCCGGTCGCTGCCGGCCATGACGGATGAGGCAGGAGCCTGTATCGCTCCGGAGGAAGATGCACTTCCCGTAGCATCGGCATAATTCTTCGCGGAGGGAAGTGCATCTTCCTTCGGTGCAGCAGGCCTCAGCTTTCCGGAGGAGGATGCCCTTTCCGTAGCATCGGCATAATTCTTAGCGGAGGAAAGGGCATCCTCCGCAGGAGTAGCAGGCATAAGCCGACTGAGCCGCATTAGGGCATACTCTATGTGCAGGCGGGGATTCACCGCCGCCTTATAGCCGGTTTCACAGGCCGTGGTGATGCCCAGGGCGTCGAAGAGGAACTGGGCGCTGCAGCGGGAAGCCTGGTTGGCATAGCGCTTCTTGAGCGAATCCGGCAGTTCCAGCAGCGGTTCCAGGCCGCCGGTCTTGGCAACCACCAGGTTGCGCAGGTGGCTGGACAGCGAACCCACGAAATGCAGGGCGTTGAAGCCCTTGGACAGAATCTCGTCAAACAGCAGGAAGGCGGAGCCGTAGTCTCCGGCAAGGAAATGATCCACCAGGCGGAAACTGTACTCGTAATCCAGCACGTTCAGGTTCCTGATCACATCCTCGTATTTCACATCCGTGCCGCAGAACGCCACCGTCTGGTCGAAGATGGTGAGGGCGTCGCGCATGGCTCCATCGGCCTTGGAGGCTATCACGTGCAGGGATTCGTCGTCTATGGTAACGTTTTCCTTGGTGGCGATGGTACGCAGGTTCCGCACCATGTCCGGGATGGAGATGCGGTTGAAGTCGTACGTCTGGCAGCGGCTGAGGATGGTGGGGAGGATCTTGTGCTTCTCCGTGGTGGCCAGGATGAAGATGGCGTGTGCCGGCGGCTCCTCCAGCGTCTTGAGGAAGGCGTTGAAGGCCGATTGGGAGAGCATATGCACCTCGTCTATGATATAGACGCTGTACTTTCCCACCTGCGGCGGCACCTGCACCTGCTCCATGAGGGCCTTGATGTCCTCCACCGAATTGTTGGAGGCGGCGTCCAGCTCATGGATGCAATAGCTCCGGCCTTCCTGGAAGGAAACGCAGGATTCGCACTCCCCGCAGGGCTCCATGTCCGGCCCGGGATGGGCGCAGTTTATCATCTTGGCGAAAATACGGGCGGTAGTGGTCTTTCCCACGCCCCGCGGGCCGCAGAAAAGATATGCATGCGCCAGCTGTCCCCGCTTGATGGAATTGGACAGGGTCCGCGCAATGTTATCCTGGCCGATGAGGGTCCCGAAGGAGTCCGGTCTGTATTTTCTTGCCGATACGATGTACTGACTCATAAGTGTTTACTTTTCCAATTCCTGCAAAGCCACGGTCACGGTGTTGTCCACCGGCATGTAGTATTTGTAGTATGCGTTTTCTCCCAGTTTGGAGTAACGGGCCACCAGGGCCTGCAGCTGAGGAATCAGGTACGCCTTGGTCTTTTCCCATTCTTCCGCCGTTGCCGTAATGCCGTCTGTCTTGAACGCGAAGCTGCGGAAGGAACCCGCCACGTCCACATCCTTCAAGAATTGGTCCATATCCGGATATTTCTCAATGGAGAGGAGACGGTCCTTGTAGCGGTCGAAGATGGCCGATGCGAAACGCATCTGCGTGGCCTTCCGGTTGCACTGCTGATAAAAGCTGGTGGCACGGGTGGTGTCCATGGGGACGAACACGTCCGGCATGATACCGCCTCCGCCATACACTTCCCGCCCGTTCCGGGTGTGATGGATGTCCGATTTATCCAGCTTGACGCTGTCGGCATAGAAGATCTCGCCGGCGGTGTAGCGGTTGTAAATGTCGTATTCGTAGTTGTCGTAAGGCTTCTGGATGCACCGGCCGCTGGGGGTATAATAACGCGCCACGGTGAGCCGGAGGCCGGAATGGTCCGAGAAGTCGTATTCCTCCTGCACCAGGCCCTTCCCGAAGGAGCGTCGGCCTACGATCCTGCCCCTGTCGTTGTCCTGGATGGCACCCGCCACAATCTCACTGGCCGATGCCGAATTCTCGCTGATGAGCACCGTGAGTCCCACGTCCTTGAGGCTCCCCTTTCCATCGGCCCGGAAGACTTCCCGAACCCGCTCACGGCCCTTAACATACAGGATAACATCTCCCCGCTCCAGGAAGTCGTTGCACAGAAGGAGCGCCTGGTCCAGGTAACCGCCGGTGTTGTCCCGGATGTCCAGGATAAGGTGCTGCATGCCGCGGTCCATGAGGTATTCCGCCGCTTCGTGGAACTCCTGGAAAGTGGTCCGGGAGAATTTGGCCAGGCGGATGTAACCCACCGCATCCTGGAGAATGAAGGAAGCGTCCACGCTGCGGACCGGGATCTTCCCGCGGATAATCTTGAAGGGAATCTCCTCCTTCCCGCGCTGGACCGTAATGGTGACCTTGGTCCCGGAAGGACCCTTCATCCGACGCACCATGCTGTCCTGCGGGAAGCGAACACCGGCAATAAGCTGGTCGTCCACCTTAAGGATCCGGTCCCCTACCAGGAGACCCGCCTTTTCCGACGGACCGCCGGCAATCACCTCCAGCACGATGGCCGTATCGTTGGGCACGTTGAACTGGATGCCGATGCCCTCGAAATTGCCGGCCAGGTCTTCCTGGGCGGCCGTGAGCTGCATGGGCGGCATATAGACCGAATGCGGATCCAGCTTGGAAAGGATGCCCGCAATGGCGGCATCCGTGATGCCCTCCTGATTTATGGTGTCTACATAATTCTTCTGCACCAGGTCCAGCATCAGGTTCACCTTGCTCCAGTCCTCGTTCTTTACGCGCACATAATGGCGGCTGTCACGGTACTTCACCACAGAAAGGGTCACCAGCACGCCTATGACCACTCCCAGAAGAACCTGGATCAGCTGAATGTATTTCTTTTGCATAGGCGCCGCTACTGGGATTGTTCCACTTCAATGCCCGCCCGGCGGAGGAGGTCCACGCCGTCCGTAAGGCGGTATTCGTCCCTGTACACAACCCGTTTGATGCCGGACTGGATAATGAGCTTGGCGCATTCCACGCAGGGGGAAGCCGTAACATACAGGGTGGCGCCCTCCGAACTGTTGCCGGACTTGGCCACCTTGGTAATGGCATTGGCCTCCGCATGGAGGACATAGGGCTTGGTTACCCCGTTTTCGTCCTCGCAGATATTCTCAAAGCCCGACGGCGTTCCGTTGTAGCCGTCGGAGATGATCATCCGGTCCTTCACCAGCAGGGCCCCCACCTGCCTGCGCTTGCAGTAGGAATTGTGGGCCCAGATTTCGGCCATTTCCAGGTAACTATGATCGAATTTCATACTTTATGTCCTCTGATACAGATAACGTTTGATGCTCTTCTTGGGAGTACGTTCAAAGTCCTCCGGCATGAGCTCTATCTTCTTCACCTGCGCATACTTGGGCAGTTCCTCGTTGATGGCGGGCAGCATCCCGATGATGCGCTTCTTGAAGTCGCTCCGGGTATAGCCGTCCAGTTCTCCCTGGTGCCAGTCCGGATAAATAAGGGCCGTGAGACCTCCGTCGTCCTCCACAACCAGGGAATCCACCACATAGTTGAAGTTGTTGATGGTGGCCTCCACCTCTTCCGGATAGATGTTCTGGCCGGAAGGGCCCAGCACCATGCACTTGGAACGGCCCCGCAGGAAGAGGTAACCGTCCTTATCCAGCACGCCCATGTCACCGGTGCGGAACCAGCCGTCCTGCGTGAAGGAAGCCTTGGTGGTATCTTCGTTCTTATAGTAGCCCAGGCACACGTTGGGACCCTTCACCTGCACCTCTCCGGGGATTCTCTCCGGATCCGGGGAATCTATGCGGATCTGCATGTTGAGGGCGGCACGGCCGGCGCTTCCCACCTTCACCTTATCCCAGTGGGCATAGCCGATGATGGGACCGCATTCCGTCATGCCGTAACCCACCGTATAGTGGAAACCTATCTTGTGCAGGAACTTCTCCACCTCCGGGTTGAAGGCCGCCCCGCCCAGGATCACTTCCTCGAACTGACCGCCGAAAGCGTTGGTGAGCTCTGCGCAGAATTTCTTCTCAATCACCGGTCCCAGGACGGGGATGCGACGGTAATATTTGGTTTTGTCGATAAGCGGTTTGAGTTTGGTCTTGTACACCTTCTCCATCACCAGCGGCACCGCGATGATAATGTCCGGATGGATCTCGCTGAAGGCCTGCATGATGATCTTGGGACTGGGCACGCGGGACAGGAAATGCACGTGCATGCCGATGGTCATCTCGAAAAGGAACTCGAACATCATGCCGTACATGTGGGCCGTGGGCAGCATGGACACCACGTTCATGCCCGGCTTGAGCATGGGGCAGGCGTCCTTGGCGGCGAACTCAATATTGGAGTACAGTGCCCGGTACGGAAGCATCACGCCCTTGGAGAAACCGGAAGTGCCGGAAGTATAGTTGATGATGGCCAGCTCATCGGCCGAATCCTCATAGTAGTCGAGGTCTTCCGGCTCAAAGTTGTTGGGATATCGCTTGCCGAATTCCTCGTTCAGGTGCTCCCGGATATCGGCCAGTTCCTGGGTGGCGGCATAAAGGAACTTGAGGGTGTTGATCTGCACCACCACCAGCAGGTCCGGCATCTCGTCCGGCGAAAGGCCTTCCCAAATTACCTCGTCCACAAACAGGACACGGGCTTCCGAATGGTTCACCAGGTAATGGATATTTCCCGGCTTGAATTCGTGCAGGATGGGTACTGCCACGGCACCATAGGTGATGGCCGAGAGGAAACACACGCCCCAGTTGGCCTGGTTGCGGGAACAGATGGCCACTTTGTCCCCCTTCTTGAGACCGCACTGCTCAAAGGCAATGTGGATTTTGGCCATCCGGCGCGCCACATCCCTGTAGGCCAGGGTCATACCCTGGTAGTTTGTGAGTGCCGGGCGGTCCCAGTTGGCCGCCAGGCTATCTTGGAGAATTTTGTTTACAGATTTAAATTCCATGATTATAGGACAGGTTTTAGTTCAATTTAAAATCCCGGGTCTTGCCGTCGTAACACTCGGCCGATACGCCCTTTCCCTTGGGCGTTACCGGGGAGTCCGGCTTTATCATCTTTCCACCCTCTTCCCGGGTAAGAGGATCTCCTCCGTAAAACCCGTACACCAGGGTGCGGATGGAAGTGCGCACCACCCAGTACGACTTTCCGTTCACCTCCACCAGCTCCGGAAGTGACTTAACCGTTTCCGGGGCGGAAATGCCCTTCCAGTCGGCGGGTTTCTGGCCATGCAGGTTATACATTTCCAATGAATTATCCTTGTGGAGCACCATCACGGTGTATCCGTGGGCGCCCGTAAAGTCATATGCCGAAGGGCCCAGCAGCACGGCTTTGCCCAGATCCACCGGGAATCCGTTCACCCAGTGGCCCAGGCGGTCCAGCAGATACAGCTTGGAGCCGGCGCAGAAGAGGAACTGGATTTTCCCGTTGTTGTAATAGTCTATGTTCTCCACCTTTCCGCAGAGGCGCTCCTTGAAGGGAATGCCCCATACGCCCTTGCCATTTTCATCGTTAAGGCAGATGGACAGATGGTCGTTCTGATACAGGTAGTTGGTCTTGCCCGTCTGGTAATTCTGCACGGGGAACAGGCCGGTGGGCACCACCACGGTGGTATCCCGCTCCAGCACCTGAACCTTGGTGCCCTTGAGGGCGCGCTTGTCCAGACGGATGCGGTACGTGGGATTGCCGGCCGATAAATCCAGCCCCACGAAGGCCGGCGCATAACCGGAACCGCGCACGAAGGAGAGCAGTTTCTCACTCAGCTCCCCGGAGAAGATTTCCGAAGCCATCTCCGGATTTTCCGAGAAGGAATTGTATGCCACAACGCCGGACGGGACGGAAACCGAGGCGTCCGAGAGGCGGTCCTTGAGGGTGTATTCCAGGAAAGGCTTATCGGCAAAAGCCCTTACGGCCGGTCCGTCTCCAAAGACGCTCCAGCGGTTTCCCACGGAAGCGCAGGAGGTGTCCACCACGGAGAATCCTTCTCCCAGGACGGCCTGCAGATAACCCTTGTAGCTGTTGGAAGAGGGTTCTCCCAGTTTTTGGTCCTTGGCCGAACGCACCAGTACCACATCGTGCGAAACGCCGTCATCCGACGAGAAAGTGGCCTTCACCACTTCCTTGGGCTGGAGGCTCCGGAACCATTCTTCCGGAGAAAGGGGCCTTCCGGAACGTGCCTTGAGCGTATTGTTGTAGCGCGTAATGCGGCCATTGCCGTCTTCGTAACGGCGGAGGTTTGCCAGGAAGGAATCCGCATCGGCCACGGGAAGGGAAAGGGCCTTGGCAGTAAAGTACGGCAGCACTTCCGGGAAAGCGGCCTCCTGGGCGGGCAGGCCTTCAAAGGCGGCCAGCCAGCTGGCGGGAGCCTCTCCGGGAAGGGCGCTTCCCTTGAGGAGAATATGGTCCGGATCCGACTCCTGCACCACCAGGGAGCTCCAGGCGGTGAGGTCTTTCACAAAGGAAGCCTTCCGGCGCATCTTAGCTGGGGTATACACCTGCAGGATCTTGGCGGCATGGGTATGGGAGAAGAAGAAGGACACGGGACCGGAAGTGACGGCCACCAGATCCTCCAGTTTGTCCGTTGAAAGCACCGACATGCCCTCTTCCAGGTGACGGGCCGATGCGTTGAGGAAGGTCTCCGAGCGGGAAGCCAGGAGGAAGCCGCCGCTGAGCTGCGTCTTGAGCCCGGCCTTTTCCGCCGCAGAAAGGACGGGGGCCAGGGCTGCCGAATCCAATTGCCGCAGTTCCGTAACCACCAGGGGCACCAGTGAACCGCTGTTGTGCAGCGATACGGCCATCCGGCTGCGGTCCGTGCAGCGAAGGTATTCCATGAGGGAGGGATTGCCGGGGCAAAGGAGGGCCTGGACCAGGCCGGTTGAATCGGCCAGCACTCTGGCGGCTGCCTTGGAACCGTCAAACACGGTTATCAGTACGGCATCGGCCGGAACGGCGCTTAATACACTCCAGGCGGCGCTGGTTTCCGTCTTCCGCGGGGACTCCGCCGATGAGTTGCTGTACAGGCGGCTCACAGCGAAGGCAATACCCGCCAGCATGAGCGCCAGCACGGCTATTACTACAATTGTTGCCCTTTTTCCCATATTATGCAAAGATAGTGATTATTTTTAATATTTTAAGTATATTTGCAGTATAACCACATAAAGACTATGCATAGACTCATCCTTACCGTCACCGGCCTGCTGCTGGCCCTTTCGGCCTTTTCCGCCTCCAAAAAGGAAGCCTGGCAGGACCCTTCCGTAAATGAAATCAACCGCCTGCCCATGCGGGCCACTTTTGTCACGGATCAGCAGCAGACGCTCAATCTCAACGGGGTCTGGAAATTCCGCTTTAACCAGAACCCGGAAAGCCGTCTGCAGGGCTTTGAATCCCCCGCCCTGGACGACACCAAGTGGGACACCATCCCGGTTCCCGGCCTCTGGGACCTGGAGGGCTGGTGCGACCCCATGTACCTTAACATCGGCTATCCCTGGCGGGGTCATTTTGAGAACAATCCGCCGGAGGTTCCCACAGAGCACAATTACGTGGGACAGTACCGCCGCAGGTTCACCATCGGCAAGGATTGGATGGGTAAGCAGATCTGCCTTAACATCGGCTCCGCTACTTCCAACGTGCGGGTTTGGGTGAACGGTAAAATGGTGGGATATAGCCAGGACAGCAAGCTGGAAGCCCGTTTTGACATCACCAAATTTGTCAAGGAAGGAGAGAATCTCATAGCGCTGGAGATCTTCCGCTGGTGCGACGGAACCTGGCTGGAAGACCAGGATTTCTGGCGCTTTGCCGGTATAGCCCGCGGAGTGGAGATCTACACCCGGGAGAAGGACAGGCTGGAAGACGTGAACGTCTCCGGAGAGATGGACGGCCGCATCAAGGCATCGGCCCAGGTGAGCCGCGGCATCGTACTGGTGGAATTTGCCGTGCTGGACACCGCCGGTAAAACGCTGGGCAGCCATTCGGCCCATCCCGTGAAGGGGAAAGTCCAGTGGGAAAGCCAGATTGACGGCATCCTCCCCTGGAGTGCCGAAGAGCCCAACCTCTACAGGCTGCGCACCCTGGCTTACGGGCCCGGCGGTACGGTGTCGGAGAGTACGGAAATCCCTTTCGGCTTCCGGACGGTGGAGATTAAAAACGTCCAGCTGCTGGTGAACGGGAAAGCCATCCTGGTTAAGGGCGCAGACCGCCACGAGCTGGATCCCTACAAGGGCTACAATGTTTCCGAGGCCGATATGATCCGGGACATCCGGATTATGAAGGAACTGAATATCAACGCCGTACGCACCTGCCACTATCCGGACGACCCGCGCTGGCTGGCCCTTTGCGACCAGTACGGCCTGTACGTAGTGGACGAGGGTAACATCGAGTCCCACGGAATGGGCTACAGGGACGGGGAAACCCTTGCCCAGAATCCCCTCTTCCACGACGCCCACCTCATCCGGGACCAGCGGATGGTGCTGCGGGACATCAACCACCCCAGTGTCATTATCTGGAGTCTTGGCAACGAAGCCGGCAACGGACAGAATTTCTACGACTGCTACGACTGGATCAAGGCCTATGACCCCACCCGCCCCGTCCAGTATGAGCGGGCGCTGTTCGGCTGGGGCGGCAAGTCGGATTACAACACGGACATCCAGTGCCCCATGTACATGGAGCCCAAGGACTGCGAAAGGTATCTGGCCAATGCGGACAAGCCCCTCATCCAGTGCGAATACGCCCACGCCATGGGTAATTCCATGGGCAATTTCAAGGAGTACTGGGACCTGGTGCGGAAGTACCCTTCCTACCAGGGCGGCTTCATCTGGGACTTTGTGGACCAGGCCCTCCGCTGGCCCTCCAAGGCCGATGGGACGGACCACATCTTCATCTTCGGCGGAGACCTCAACAAATACGACCCTTCGGACGGTTCCTTCAACTGCAACGGCGTCATTGCGGCCGACCGCAGCCTGCATCCGCATGCCTATGAGGTCCGCTACCAGTACCGGAACATCCTCACGGCCGCCGGCATTAAGCCCGGCGAGGTGAAAGTGACCAACGAACACAGTTTCAAGGACCTGAAAAACTACTACCTGCAGTGGGAACTGGAAGCCTGCGGAAAGCCCATCCGCAGCGGTATGGTCTGGGACCTGGACGTTCCCGCAGAGGAAACCCGCACGCTGGATCTTGGCATTGGGGAACTTCCTGAATGCAAGACACTTACCTTAACCGTTCATTACAAGCTCAAGAATGCCGAACCGCTCCTTCCGGCCGGCTTCGAAGCCGCCTACGACCAGTTGGTGCTAAGGGACAGCGAACCCGCCCTCAAATGGGAGAGCCCGTCCCTGGCCAAGGCCGACGGGACCACCTTCTCCGGCACCTTCTCCTACAAGGGAACGCTTTCGGACAGACTGGCCACATGGAAGGCCGTCATCAATCCCAAGACCGGATTCCTCACCAGCTATCAGGTGAATGGGAAAGAGTATCTGACAGAGCCCCTGAAGCCTTGCTTCGACAGGGCCATGAATGAGAATGACCTGGGCGCCCGCCTGGACCGCCGGATGGCCTTCTGGCGCAATCCGGAACTTAAGGTTAACCAGGTCCAGACCGCGGAAGAAGGTGAAACCCAGATAGTTACGGTTGATTTTGCCCCCATCGGCGGAAAGGCTGCCGTGCAGGTGGAGTACCGCCTTTCCGGGGACGGAAGCATCCTTGTCACGGAGACCATGGACGGAGAACTGGAAGGCCTGCCGCAGCTCCCCCGTTTCGGCCTCCGCTTTGCCATGAACGGCCGTTTTGACCAGGTAGATTTCTTCGGCCTGGGACCGTGGGAGAACTATGCCGACCGAAACAGCGCCGCCCTTTTGGACCGATATCACCAGACGGTGAACGAGCAGTATCATTACGGCTATGTCCGCAGCCAGGAATCCGGCACCCATACCGGCCTTCGTAACTTCCGAGTACTGGCAGCGGACGGCTTTGGGGTGGAACTCACTTCCGACGTGCTCTTCAGCGCATCGGCCCTCCCCTTCTCGCTGGAAGAACTTGACACCCACGTGCATTCACTGGAACTGAAGGCCAAGGCCCACGAGAACGACCGCAGCCGCGGTACCACCTGGGTGCATGCCGATCTGGCCCAGATGGGCGTCGGCGGTGTGAACTCCTGGGGCGCCTGGCCGCTTCCGGAATACCTCCTCCCCGCCCAGCAGCGCAGCTTCCGCCTCCTCATAAGGCCCGTTGCCAATTAAACCGAGCTGGGGGGTACGCCGAATTTGTTCTTGAAGGAGCGGGAGAAGCCGGTGAGGGTGGAGAAGCCCACCTTGTAGGCCACCTCGCTCACGTTCAGTTCGCCTTCCTTGAGTAGCTGGAGGGCGCGGTTCAGGCGGTAGCCCAGCAGGAAGCTCTGCGGGCTCTGGCCCAGCAGCGCCTTGAGTTTGGAGAAGAGACTGGTGCGGCTCATGCCCAGTTCCAGGGCCATGGTGGTCACATTGAAGTCTTCCTCTCCCAGGTGCTCTTCCACCAGGGCATAGAGTTTCTCCATGAACAGTTTGTCGTGGGTGTTCATGTGCATGTCCTCCACGGCCGACGGCTTCTCGCTCAGTTCCTTCTGCATCCGCTTGCGGTTTTCCAGAAGATTGGCCACAGAGGCCAGCAGGAACTGCGGATCGAAGGGTTTGCCGATATAGGCATCGGCCCCCAGTTCCAGGCCGTGGATATGGTTTTCCATATCGGCCTTGGCCGTGAGCAGGATTACCGGCAGGTGACAGAATTCAGGGTCGTTCTTCACTTCCTTGCACAGGGTGTAGCCGTCCTTGAACGGCATCATCACATCGCTCACAATCATGTCCGGGGCCGAAATCCGGATGCACTTCCAGGCCTGTTCGCCGTCCTCGGCCGTCATCACGTGGTAGTACGGGGCCAGGTAGGAACGGATGTATTCCCGCATGTCGGCATTGTCCTCCACCACCAGCACGTTCACCTCGTCCTGACTGGCGGGAAGCTCCGCCGTCTCCCGGATCTCCGGTTCCTTTTCCGCCGCGTCTTCCCAGATGGCCTCCGAAGCATACGCGTCCTTGCCGCAGGGGAAGGTGAAGGTGAAGACGGAGCCGATGGGGTCGTTGCCACGGACGGAAAGTTCGCCCTTGTGCACTTCGGCCAGATGGCGGGCATAATTAAGGCCGATGCCGAAGCCCGTGGGCAGGCTGTCGCCCACTTTCTCTCCCACCCGCTCGTAGCGGTTGAAGATGCGGGACATCTTTTCCGGG
>JAIKYL010000193.1 GCA_024683255.1 Bacteroidales bacterium
TGGGAGAGGTCCCGGCATCGGCCGAGCCACCTCTCCCAAAAGTCGGCGTAGCACAGAATGAAGATGGGCATTATTTCATATCTCCAAAGATTTTTTTATCTTTGTAGTTACTGAAATAATAGCCATATGCCAAACAGTACAGGGCACATCGCGCAGGTCGTGGGACCGGTGGTGGATGTGCATTTCGATATCGCGGTGCGCAATGCCGAGATAGAACTTCCCCGGATAGAAGACGCCCTTGTGGTCAAGCGTCCGGACGGCCGCAACCTCATCCTGGAAGTGCAGCAGCACATTGGTGAAGACACCGTGCGCTGCGTGGCCATGGACTCCACGGACGGCCTCCGGCGGGGCTTGGAAGTGACCAATACGGAAAGGCCGATAGCCATGCCCACGGGCAGTCAGATCCGCGGCCGCGTGATGAATGTGACGGGTGACGCCATAGACGGAATGGGGGAACTGGAACGCCTGGAGACCCTGCCCATCCACCGGGACCCGCCCAAGTTCGAGGACCTCACCACCAGCCAGGAAGTGCTGTTCACCGGCATCAAGGTCATAGACCTCCTGGAACCGTACCTCAAGGGCGGCAAGATCGGCCTGTTCGGCGGCGCCGGCGTGGGAAAGACCGTCCTCATCAAGGAACTCATCAACAACATCGCCAAGGCGCACAACGGCTTTTCCGTGTTCGCCGGCGTGGGGGAGCGTACCCGCGAGGGCAACGACCTCCTGCGGGAAATGATAGAATCCAAGGTAATCCGCTACGGAGACGACTTTGAGAAAGCTATGGAAGAGGGCAAGTGGGACCTCTCCCTGGTGGATCCCAAGGAACTGGAGAAGAGCCAGGTGAGTATGGTCTTCGGCCAGATGAACGAACCCCCGGGCGCCCGTTCCAGCGTGGCCCTCAGCGGCCTCACCCTGGCCGAAAGCTTCCGCGACTCCCAGAAGGCCGACGACCCCAAGGACATCCTCCTGTTCATCGACAACATCTTCCGTTTCACCCAGGCGGGTTCGGAGGTATCGGCCCTGCTGGGACGTATGCCTTCGGCCGTGGGTTACCAGCCCACCCTGGCTACGGAAATGGGTAAGATGCAGGAGCGCATCACCTCCACCAAGAACGGCTCCATCACCTCCGTGCAGGCCGTATATGTGCCGGCCGATGACCTTACGGACCCGGCTCCGGCCACCACTTTCTCCCACCTGGACGCCACCACGGTGTTAAGCCGTAAGATCACGTCCCTGGGTATCTACCCGGCCGTGGATCCGCTGGAAAGCACCTCCCGCATCCTGGATCCCAATATTGTGGGCAAGGAGCACTATGATACGGCCCAGCGGGTAAAGCAGATTCTCCAGCGCAATCAGGAGCTGCAGGACATCATTGCCATCCTGGGCATGGACGAACTCTCCGACGAGGACAAGACCACCGTGAACCGCGCCCGCCGCGTGCAGCGCTTCCTGTCCCAGCCTTTCTTTGTGGCCGAACAGTTCACCGGCGTAAAGGGCGTGATGGTTTCCATAGAGGACACCATCAAGGGCTTCAACATGATCCTGGACGGAGAGGTGGATTACCTCCCGGAACAGGCCTTCCTGAACGTGGGTACCATTGAAGACGCCATCGCCAAGGGCGAGGCCATCCTTGCGGCCGCCAAATAGGAGATGGCCGGTCGGGGCCGGCCATGACGTCATACCCGGCTTGACCGGGTATCTCAAAGGAAAACGATGAATAGAATTGCATTACATATCCTTAGTCCGGAAGGGACGCTGGTGGATGCACAGGTGGAGCTGGTGAGCCTGCCCGGCATTGTGAGTCCGTTCACTGTGCTGCCCGGCCATGCGGCGCTGGTAACAGCCCTGGCGGCGGGTAACATCCGCTATGTGGAAGACGGCGCGGAAAAGCGCCTGGCCATCCGCGAAGGCTTTGTGGTAGTGAAGGACGATGAAGTAAATGTGTGCGTGGAGGTATGATCCTGACGCTGCTCATATCACTGTTACTACTTCAAGTTGCCGAAGGAGAGACGTTCTCCTCCGCGAAATATTATGCCGATGCTACGGAGAACGTGTCTCCTTCGGCCGGCTCCGACGCTTCCGTCATGCCCGGCCCCATCACTGTCGCTTCTTCGGAGGGACAAGCCGCCCTGCAGGGCGGCCGGCCGGAGGCCGCGGGGGATAGTAGGGGGCAAAGCCCCCTCAGAGACGAACGTGCGGAGGATGGTGGGGCTGCCATTAATGTCTCCGAAATAATATTTGAGCATATTGGCGACGAGTACGAGTGGCACATTACGGAATGGAAGGGGAAATCCGTTGCCATTCCGCTGCCTTGCATTGTCATTGACAAGGGCGTACATGTCTTTACCGCACATCATGCGGCCGAGAACGGCTATACCTTCAATGAAAACGGCAAACTGATCAATGCCGATACGGGGAAGCGTCCGCTGGACCTTTCCATCACCAAAAATGTGCTATCCGTGATGATGAGCAGCCTTCTGCTCCTCATTGTGGTGCTGCTTACAGCCCGCTGGTATAAGAAGCACGATGCCATGAAGGAGGCGCCCACCGGCCTGGCCAACGCAGTAGAGTCCCTGGTCCGGATGGTGGACGAGATGGCCTATGAGAATATCGGCGAGAAGGATTATCGCAAATACAGTCCTTACCTTTGCATGGCCTTCCTGTGGATACTCCTTAACAATTTCATGGGTATCATCCCCTTCTTCCCGGGAGGGGCCAACCTTACCGGCAACATTGCCATTACGCTGGTGCTGGCCCTCTGCACCTTTTTTACCGTGAACCTTACCGGATCCAAGCATTATTACAAGGAAATGCTCTGGAATCCGGATTCGCCCGTTTTCATGCGGCCGGTGATGGCTATAATCGAGGTTTTCAGCGCCCTCATGAAACCGGTATCCCTTACGGTCCGACTCTTTGCCAACATGCTGGCCGGCCACATCATGATCCTTTGCATGGTGTGCGTCATTTTCATCATGGCCAAATACGGTCCGCTCTTAAGCGGCGGCATGACGGTGGTGAGCGTGCTCTTCGGGGTGTTCCTGGACGCCCTGGAGTGTCTGGTGGCCTTTATCCAGGCTTATGTGTTTACCATGCTCTCAAGCATTTATATAGGATTAGCAAGATCACACGGAGAATGAGATGCCCGGTCATGGCCGGGCATGACGTCATGGCCGACCTGATCGGCCATCTCAAAAGAAACAACTTTAAAATTTTGATATTATGATTCTTTCTGCAATTTTACTTCAAGCTGCCGCGGGTGTGGCCCTCAGCAAGGCGGGTGCCGCCGTGGCCGCTGCCATCGCAGCCATCGCCGCAGCCATCGGTATCGGCAAAATCGGCAAATCCACCATGGAATCCATTGCCCGCCAGCCGGAAAGCGCCGGTAACCTCCGTACGGCCATGATCATCGCCGCCGGTATGATTGAAGGCGCCGCCCTGTTCGCCATCATCATCTGCTTCTTAACTCTGGTGTTATAAGCACTGTCGTTGCCTCGAAGTACCTTATAAGTCCCTCCCCCGAGGGGAGGGGTTTCGGGTGGGGGCAACGTAGAATAAAAACTGTTTATAAAAACTTGTTTTTATGAATCTCGTTACGCCAGATTTCGGCCTCCTCTTTTGGATGGTCATTATCTTCGGCATTGTGTTTTTCCTGCTGGCCAAGTTCGGGTTCCCCATCATCACGGACAGCCTGCACAGCCGCAAAGCCAAGATCCAGAAGTCTCTTGACGACGCTCAGGAGATAGAGACCCGCATGGCCTCCTGGAAGGTGGAGCAGGCCCAGATGATGGAGGACGTGCGCAGGCAGCAGAGCGCCATCCTGAAGGAGGCGGCGGAGACCAAAAACCGCATCGTGGCCGATGCCAAGACGCAGGCCAAGACGGAGGCCGACAAGATGATTGCCGATGCAAAGCTCCAGATTGCGGCCGAGAAGGAAAGCGCTCTCCGGGACGTCCGGAAAGAGATTGCCCTCCTGAGCGTGGAGGTGGCGGAGAAGGTGCTCCGGGAGGAGCTGTCCGACGAAAACAAGCAAAAGGCCTTTATCGACGCCCTGGTGGATGAGGCTGGGAAAGCAGAAATGAGGTCATGAACCGAAGCATCATAGTCACGCGGTATGCCCGCTCGCTGGTGAAACTGGTCCAGGAAACGGGTCAGGGAAGCACCGTGTGCTCCCAGGCGGAGTCGCTGGTAAAGTCCCTCCATGAAGTTTCCGAACTACAGCGGATGATTAAGGCGGCCGATGACGTGGTGCCTCCCTCCCAAAAGACAGAATTGATGCAGAAAGCGCTTGGAGGCGAGATGGCTCCGGACTTGAAAGAGTTCCTTTCCCTCCTGAACCGGAACGGCCGGATGGAGATGGTGGAAGATATCCTTCGGGACTTCGTGGATTTGTACCGCCGCAGTGTGGGCATCCGGAAGGCACATCTTACCACCGTTACGGAGCCTTCGGAACACTTGCTGGAGCGCCTGAAAGCCCTGGTGAAGAAAAAGACCGGGGACGATGTAATTATTGAAGTGGACGTGGATCCGTCCCTTATCGGCGGCTTTGTCTTTGACATTGACGATTATCTCCTGGACGCCAGCATCAAACGCCAGCTGGACAGGATCCGGGAACAATTTGTGGAACGTAACAGAAGAATAATCTAATGGCAACGAACCTTAAACCCAGCGAAGTGAGCGACATCCTGCTCATGCAACTCCGGGATATGAAGAACGATCTCCAGTTCGAGGAGATCGGCAAGGTCCTGCAGGTGAGCGACGGTGTGGTCCGCATTTACGGACTGGACCATGCCGAAGCCGGTGAACTGCTGGACTGCGGCAACGGTGTGATGGGCGTGGTGATGAACCTGGAGACGGACAATGTGGGCGCCGTGCTCATGGGCCCCACGGACCAGGTGAAAGAAGGCATGGTGGTTCGGCGTACCGGCCGGATTGCTTCCATCGGGGTGAACGACAAAATGCTGGGACGCGTGGTGGACCCGCTGGGGAATCCGCTGGACGGTCTGGGCCCCATCGACGGGGACAAGGTGGAGATGCCGCTGGAGCGCAAGGCTCCGGGCGTCATTTTCCGTGAACCGGTGAGCCAGCCGCTGCAGACGGGCCTGAAGGCCATTGACGCCATGATTCCCATCGGCCGGGGACAGCGCGAGCTCATCATCGGAGACCGTCAGACCGGTAAGACGGCCATTGCCATAGATACCATCATCAACCAGCGGTCGGGTTATCTTTCCGGAGACCCGGTGTACTGCAT
>JAIKYL010000204.1 GCA_024683255.1 Bacteroidales bacterium
GTGGTTCTTCTGGAGCACAAGGCCGATGTTCTCCCTGAGATACTGCGTATCGTACTCTCGCAGGTCAACGCCGTCAAGGGTAATCACACCCTTCTGCGGCTCATAGAACTTGTCCAGCAGGTTGACGATGGTGCTCTTGCCTGCGCCGGAGAGGCCCACCAGGGCAGTAATCTTGCCGGGCTCGATGACCATGTTCACATCCCACAGCGCCTGGTTGCCGTTGGGGTAGGTAAAGTCCACGCCGCGGAGCTCGAACTTGCCGTGAATGGACGCGGGCTTATACGTTCCGCTGGGCTCAACATCCTCCTCCGAATCCAGTATGCTGAAAAAGCCCTCGGCGTAGATCAGCGCGTCATTGACATCGTCAAAAATCCTCTGAAGCTGTGTAATGGGGGCAATGACGTTGGAAAAGAGCATGACATGGTACATGATCTTACCTATGGTCATGCCGGGATAGCCCGTCAGCACCAGATATGCGGTAAGTATAATCACCAGCACCGTTCCAACCTGCTTCACAAAGCTCTTGACTCCGCTGTAGTAGAAGCTTACCTGGCGGGTTTTGACTTGGTTTTCCGTGACGCGGTTCTGGAGGTCAAGCTGTTTGGCGGCTTCTATACCCTCGCGGTTGAAGGACTTTATGACGTTTATGGAGTCGATGATGTTCTTGATGCCCTGGCTCTTGGTTTCAAGGTAGCTGCGCATTTCCCGCCGCCAGCCCTTGAGCCGTCGCGCCTGCCTGTATGTAATCCAGAAATATACAGGAACTATCCCCAGTGCAACCAGTCCAACATAGACGTTGGCGGCAAACATGAGGATGAGGGCCAGCAGGGCGCTTGTGAACAGCGGCAGAAGGTCTATGAAAAAGTTCTGCACCGTACGGGAGATGCTGCTTACGCCCTGGTCTATTCGGGCCTGGACCTTGCCGGTGGCGTTTTCATCGGCACTGAAATAGGCCATGCGGAAGGTTAGCACCTTCTCTATCACGCTCTGGGAAAGGTCCCTGGAGACGAAGATGCGCATGCGCTCTCCGTAGTAGTTCTGGGCGAAAGTGATAAGCGCCGACAGCACCTCCTTTCCCAGCAGTACGCACGATATAATAATAAGTATCCTCGCCGCCTGGTTCCAGGTGAAATCCGTCCCTATCAGGGCATTTATCGCGTCCACCGTCCTGTCCAGGACGATGGCATTTACCTGCTGCATGGCGGACCCTACCAGCGTGAGGATGAGGGTAATCAGTACCAGCCAGCGGTAGGGCCTCACAAACGGCCGTATGTTTCGGAAGAGCTGCAGGAGGTTCATTTCATGTACTGGTCAAGGAAGGCGTCGCGGATGGGCGGCCAGGAGGGCTCCATCCACATAGCATGTCCGCAGGTGGGAACGCACCACCAGTGCTTGTCCTTGCTTCCAAGGTTGTTGTAGATGGCAAAGTTGGTATGGGGCGGGCAGGTGGGATCCTGCAGGCCGAAGGCCATATAGGCCGGGCATTTTACCTTGGGCGCGAGGTTCTTTATGTCGAAGTATGTAAGCATGTTGTAGACCTCTTCGCGGTCCAGGCCCTCTGCATCGGCGGTGTCCATTACTTCGTGGACGGGCCACCAGACAATCTTGTAGTAGTCACGGTAGTCTCCCAGGAAGGGGACTGCGGGGGCGATGGCCTTGATGCGTGGGTCAAGCGCCGCGGCTGCCACGGTGAGGGCGCCTCCCTGGCTTTCTCCGCAGGCGGTGATGCGGGAGGCATCGGCCTTGTCCAGGGTGGCTACGAAGTCTATGGCCCGGACGGCATCGGCAAAGGCGCCGCGGTAGTAGAAGGTGTCTTTGGAAGAGAGGCCGCGGTCTATCCACCGGGCTTCATCCTCGCGGAATATGCCCTGGCCGCGTACGCTTACAAGGAAGTCTATGCGCTCCGGATTGGACGATGGATCGAAGTAGAAAATTGGGGCGCCGTAGCCCATGTAGCTGAGGAGTACGGGATGCCTGCCCTCTGCATTGGGGACGCAGATTATGCCGCCCGCAAGTGCGCCGTCAAGGGAAGTGTAAGTGACCCTGTAGGTGGTTCTGAGGTCATTTGACTGCTCCGGAACCTCTGTAAGAACAGCGTCCATAGGGATTTCCCTCAAGGCGGCGAGGGTGCGTTCCCAGAAGGCGTCGAAGTCCGGGGCGGCGTCCGGAGGGCTCACAACACTGTCCGGACGAATGCCTATGTTGAAGTGTAACTCCGGTGACAGGCGCACCTCATAAAAGCCGGGCTGCAGTTTCCCGAGGTCTACACTCAGGAGGCTGTCCGGGCCCACTTCCACGTCTTTTTCAAGGACGATTTCCGGCTCCTGGGCCATCAGTGAAAGGTCCGTCACCAGCTGCAGCTTTGCAGGACCGGTGAGGTTGACCTTTGTATTCAGGGTATAGGGGCCTTTCCCGGTGAAAAGCCAGGCGGGGCCGTCTGCCTGTGCCCCCGTGGGCGCCGTGCCGCAGCAGGAAGCCAGCACAAAACCCGTAAGAATGAGGATGATACAACGTTTCATGCCATAAATATACAAACAATTTGTCACATTTTGCCGACAGATTGCATCTAATATTTGTATGAAAAAGAATAATATATATATGGCGGCGCTGCTTGCACTGGTCATATCCTGTGATGCAGCCATGTACGATATGCCCGACGGCTTTTATTATGACAGTGCAAGTGGCAAGATGGCTTCTGGCGGTGATGTCCCCGGAGAGGAGCAGGGGGGTGACCGCTTTGACAAGATTGTGGAGAATCCATTCGTGGAGACCTCCCAGGAACCCGTTTCCACGTTCTCCGTTGACGCCGACGGCGCTGCATACGCGTATATGCGCAGCTGCCTCAGGGACGGATTCCTTCCGGACAAGAATGCTGTTCGCATAGAAGAGTACCTTAACTACTTCACCTTTAACTATTCAGACCCCCAGGACGGCGCTACCGTGGCCCTCAACGCAGAGGCCGGCCCCTGCCCCTGGAACGCCCAGCACAAGCTTCTCCGCCTTGGCATAAAGGGCAAATCCCTGGAAGGAGACCAGATTCCCCAGGCCAACTTCGTGTTCCTCATCGATGTCTCCGGCTCCATGAGCTCCAACGACAAGCTCCCT
>JAIKYL010000231.1 GCA_024683255.1 Bacteroidales bacterium
AAGGACGAGGCCGGGCTCCGCAAATTGTTTGAACAAATCTATGCCGATGAAACGCATTGAGGTAGTTGCCGCCATTATCCGGAAGGGGGACAAGATCTTTGCCACCCAGCGGGGCTATGGCCCCTGGAAAGACTGGTGGGAGCTGCCTGGGGGTAAGATGGAGGCAGGGGAGAGCCCGGAAGAAGCGCTCAAGCGCGAAATCCGGGAGGAACTGTCCGTGGAAATTGCGGTGGGGAAGCTCCTGCATACCATTGAATATGACTATCCGGAGTTCCACCTTACCATGCACTGCTTCCTCTGTTCACTCATGGGCGAAGCACCGCATCTCAATGAGCACGAAGCCGCCTGCTGGCTCACCCGGGACACGCTGGGAAGCGTACGCTGGCTCCCGGCCGATGAAGAACTTCTTCCCCTCATTGCCAAGGAACTTAGTATGGAAATAACTATAGATCAGATTATTGCCGTTGTAAAAGAGGCATCGGCCTTTATGGTGCGTTCCGGCTTTGAGCTGCACGATAAGGGGACCAAGGAGAACCTGGTCACCAGCTCGGATCTGGCGGTGCAGGACTTCCTTACGGAGCGGCTCCGGGCCCTGCTTCCGGGCAGCGGCTTCCTCTGCGAAGAGGAGGATCTGAACGATATTGCCGGGCACGAATACGTGTGGATCATAGACCCCATTGACGGTACGGCCAATTACTCCCGCGGGCACGAGAACTGCTGCATAAGCGTGGCGCTCGTCCGCGGCGGAGAGCAGTATATGGCCGTGGTCTACAGCCCCTGGAGAGGGGAATGCTGGTGGGCGCAGAAGGGAGAGGGAGCCTTCTGCAACGGAAAACCCATTCACGTGTCTGATCGGCCGTATGAGAATGGTCTCCTGTTCACGGCTCTCAGTACCTACCATAAGGAATGGTCGCGCTATTGCAGCGACATCATCTATGACATCTACCAGGAATGCAACGACGTGCGCCGGACGGGTTCCGCTGCCGTGGAGCTTTGTCTGATGGCCGCCGGATTCGCCGAACTGTACTTTGAGATCCGGCTCATGCCCTGGGACTATGCGGCAGCATCGCTAATTCTCTCAGAGGCAGGCGGTTCCGTGCTTAGTTTTGACGGCAAATTCCCTTCGCTGTATACTCCGTCCCTGGTGGTGGCGGCCAACACCCCGGAGAACGCCGCACGGCTGCTCTCCGCGGTGCACCGGTATCTGGATAAGCTCCCGTATTAAAGAAAAATGCCTCTGGAACTGTTCCAGGGGCATTTTCGGAGGTACCAAGCGGAATCGAACCGCTGTAGCAGGTTTTGCAGACCTGTGCCTAACCACTCGGCCATAGTACCAAACGGGAATGCAAAGATAGCAGGAAAATTGGAATCTGCAAAATAAACTTTAGCGGCGACGCACACTCTGGCGGGAGCCGGACTGGATGAGGGAGTCCAGCCGGTGCTGGAGCTGGGCGTCGTGGGCGCGGAGCGAGTCGTCTGCGTGGCGCAGGGAATCGGCCCGGTGCTGGAGCTCGCTGATGGAGAAGGAGAGAATGTCCAGCTGGGCCTGCAGCGCGTTGAGGCGGGCATCTTTCTCGGCCAGTTCCGCGTCCGTGCGGGTGTACACATCGTTGATAAGGGTGTTCATCTCCTCCTGAGACATGCCGATGGTGTGCTCCGTGAGCGAAATGCGGTTCTCCTTAATCTTGTACTTGGCGGCGTTGGCAAAGAAGGCGGTCTTGAGGCTGTCGTTCAGTCTGGCACCTGCGATGGCGAATACTACATGCCGGTTGTCTATGTCATAGTCGTAGATATAGGATCGGCCCACCAGGCGGTTTTCGTCCACAAAGGTTTCTACGTTGCGCTGGAAATTATTGTCCATCACCAGGTTAATGGCCGAATAGATGCTGGGGACCAGCACTATTACCAGAATGGCGGTAATGAGGTTTCGGCGCTTTTTCTCCACGGCGGGCACCAGACAGCTGTTGGTCTTGAAGCGCAGGTATTTCACCATGAGGTAAGTGGCCAGGGTGATGAACACGCCGTTGATGATGAACAGGTACATGGCCCCGAAGAAAAAGTGGAAATTGAGGTGGGCCAGGCCATAGCCGGCGGTGCAGAGCGGCGGCATCAGGGCGGTGGCGATGGCAACGCCGGAGAGCACCGTTCCGCGCTCTTTGCGGCTTTGCTCAAAAATACCCGCCAGACCGCCGAAGAGGGCAATCAGTACGTCATAGATGGTGGGACTGGTACGGGCCTCCAGTTCCGTGGGATTCACCAGCGAGAGAGGGGAGAGGATGAAAAACAGGGTGGAAGCGATGAGGGCTATGACCACCATCACCAAAAGGTTCTTGGCCGATAGCTTGAGCAGGTCCGTGTCGTTGGTGCCCAGGGCCAGGCCGGTGCCCACGATGGGGCCCATGAGCGGGGAGATGAGCATGGCGCCGATGATCACGGCCGTGGAATTCACATTGAGACCCACGGAGGCTATCACTATGGAGAAGGCAAGGATCCAGACGTTGGGCCCCTTGAACCAAATGCCGCTCTTGATGCGTTCTGCGGCACTTTCCGTGTCTATCTGGTCATAAACATATATGTATTTCTTCACCAGGCGCTTGATGTAATCCCAAATGTTCTTCATAAGCTTGTGGAATTTTCCACAAGGTACGCATTTTTTTGTTATATTTGCTAGACTAAAGGTATTACTATGAAAGAAATTGCTCAGGGAATCCGCTATATTGGCGTGGACGACAAAGATCTGGACCTCTTCGAGAGCCAGTATGTTGTGCCGGAAGGCATGGCCTATAATTCCTTTGTGATCCTGGATCAAAAAGTGGCCGTCATGGACACGGCGGACCGCCGGAAAGGGGAGGACTGGCTCAAGAACCTGGCCGATGCCCTGGAAGGCCGCAAGCCGGACTATCTGGTGGTGCATCACATGGAGCCGGACCATTCCGGCCTCATCGGCATGCTGGCCGACCGTTTTCCGGATATCTGCATCGTGGCCAGCGCCAAAGCCATCCAGTTCCTGGAGCAGTTCCTGCCGGGCCGCAGTTTCAACACCCTTGCGGTGAAGGAAGGAGATACTCTGGAACTGGGTTCCAAGACGCTGCAGTTCCTTGCCGCCCCCATGGTGCACTGGCCGGAGGTGATGGTGAGCTTCGAGCGTTCCACCCGCGTCCTCTTTGCGGCCGATGCCTTCGGCAAGTTCGGCGTCCTGGAAGGCCGCATCTTTGGGGACGAAGATGAGGACTGGGCCTGCGAAGCCCGCCGCTATTACTTCAACATCTGCGGCAAGTACGGCATTCCGGTCCAGACGCTCCTGAAGAAGATTGTGCCGCTGGAGCCGGCCGTAATCGCGCCGCTGCACGGTCCCATCCTGCGGGAGAACCTCAAGTATTACCTGGACCTTTACAACACCTGGAGCAGCTACGGTGTGGAAACGGAAGGCGTATTTGTGGCCTGCGCTTCCATCCACGGTGGCACCATGGATGTGGCCAAAACCCTTACCACCGTCCTCAAGGAAAAAGGCTGCCCCAAGGTGGTGCTGTGCGATTTAACCCGCAGCGACAGAGCCGAGGCCGTGGAAGACGCCTTCCGCTACGGCCGCATGGTGGTGGCCGCCTGTTCGTACGACGGAGGCCTCTTTACGCCTGCCTACGACTTCCTGCACTCCCTCCAGATGAAGGGCTGGCAGAAGCGTAAGGTGGCGCTCATAGAAAATGGCTCCTGGGCTCCGTCGGCCGCTCGCGTGATGAAAGAAATGTTCGGTCAGATGAAGGATGTGGAGATTGTAGGGGACACCGTTACCATCAAGAGCCGTTTCCGGGCCGATGACATCCAAGCCCTGGAAGCTCTGGCCGATGCAATCCTTGCCTAAGATGAAATTAAAGCTCATACTTTTGGCGGCCCTGGGGGCTCTGCTTTGCTCCTGCGGAGGGCCGTCGGCCTCTTCCGGAGAGGAGGCGGTGCCGTCTTCCATCCTGCATTCGCTGGAAGGCAATTACACCATGAAGACCACGGACCCTTCCGGTACGCGTTACGCTACGGCCGTGGTTAAAGACCTGGGCTCCAAGCAGTTCCAGATTGCCCGCATCACAGTGTACGGCCCCGTTTATTACGGCTTCACCCTGGATGGCACCTCGGTGAATTCAGCCGAATTGGGCAGCGGCGCCGTCACCTATAAGGCCAATATCAAAAAGACAACCATCAGTTTCCAAAAACAGGAATTCACATGCGAACTCTCAAGATAGCATCTCTCATGGCCGCCGCCCTTCTGGCATCGGCCTGCCTTAATTCCGGCACTGTTTCCCAGGCCGAATATGACCAGCTCCTCCAGGAGTATTCGGACCTCCAGGCGGGGGCCGAGGCTACGCGGGCGGAATATGCCGCCCAGGCCGCTGCGGTGGACGTCATCCTCCAGGAACTGTCCCAGATTTCCGGGAAGACGGTAAACCTTAGGACGGACATTGAACTGGGAACCGCCCAGCTCACGCAGGTGGAGCAGATCCAGGATAGCATAGACAGCATTAAGGACAAGCTGGACCAGCTGGAAAAAGAAGGCGCCCAGTACAAAAAGACCATCCTGAGCCTCCGGAAGGTTATTACGGAGAAAGAGGAAGAGATTGAGCTGCTAAAGGCGGAGATTGAGGCCAGGGATGCCACCATCTCCGAGCAGCACCAGACCATCGCCAGCCAGCAGGAAGCCATTCAGACGCAGCATGAGACCATCGCCACCCAGCGGGAGAACCTGCGTGCCGCCGTTCAGGAACAGGCCCAGATGCTTTTCCAGGCAGGCGTGGACTTTGAGGACCTGGGAGATAACGCCCCCCAGATGAGCTGGCGCAAGAACAAGGAAAAGATGAAGGACCTTACCCGGGAAATGTATGAGAAGGCCATCACTTATTACCGCATGGCCCAGGAGACCGGTTATCCGGAGGCCGCATACCGCATTTCTCAGGTGGAAGAAAAAATGGCTAAGCTATGATAGTTAGAAGCAAGGCGCCCCTTCGGCTGGGCCTGGCCGGCGGCGGGTCGGACGTATCGCCGTACAGTGACCTCTATGGCGGGAACGTGCTCAACGCCACCATCAACCTCAATGCATACTGCACCATAGAAACGCTGAACCTGCCTGTGGTGCGGGTAGATGCGGCCGATGCCGGCATCCGCCGGGAAGTGTCCATGGGGACGGGGCGGATGGATTCGGGTGCGCTGCTCATAGACGGGGTGTACAACCGCATCATCCGGGACTACGGACCCGTGCCAAGCGGCTTTGCCATAACCACTTACAACGACGCTCCGGTGGGCTCCGGCCTGGGAACCTCTTCCACCATGGTGGTGTGCATCCTCAAGTGTTTTGCCGAATGGATGGATTTGCCGTTGGGAGATTACGAACTGGCCCGCCTGGCCTATGAGATCGAGCGCAAGGACCTCCTCCTGTCCGGCGGCAAGCAGGACCAGTATGCGGCAGCTTTCGGCGGTTTCAATTTCATGGAATTCCTGCCCAGCGATATGGTAATCGTGAATCCGCTGCGCATCAAAGAGTGGATAGTGGAGGAGCTGGAAGGCTCCCTCCTGCTGTATTATACGGGCCGGAGCCGGGACGGCGCGGCCATCATCAGTGAGCAGCAGAAGGCAACATCGGCCGGTAAGGTGGAGGCCGTGGAGGCCATGCACCGAATCAAGCAAAGCGCCGTAGATATGAAGCTGGCGCTGCTGCAGGGCAATATGTCCCGCTTTGCGCAAATCCTGGGATCGGCCTGGGAGGACAAGAAGAAGATGGCCGATGCCATTACCAATCCCATGATCCAGGAGGCCTTTGACGTGGCCCTGGAGGCCGGTGCCATCTCCGGCAAGGTGTCCGGTGCGGGCGGCGGCGGCTTCATCATGCTAATGGTGCCGCCTACCAAGCGGGTAGCCGTCAAGGAAGCACTGTCCAAGCTTCCCGGCAAGGTGGTCCCGTTCCAGTTCACCCAGAAAGGTGCCGTAGCATGGAAGTTATAGTCCTTGCAGGCGGCCTGGGAACCCGCCTCCGCTCCGTAGTGGCCGATACGCCCAAGTGCCTGGCGCCGGTGGGCGACAAGCCGTTTTTGGGCTGGCTGCTGGAGTGGCTGGAGCTGTATGAGGTGAGCCATGTGGTGTTTTCGGTGGGCTATCTGAAGGAACAGGTCATAGACTATGTCCAAAGCCGGGAATGGCCGTTTGCGTACGATTTTGCCGTAGAGGAAAGCCCGCTGGGAACAGGCGGCGGCATCCGCCTGGCGCTCGAGAAATGCCGTGAAAAACAGGTGTTTGTGGTAAACGGCGACACATTCTATCCCGTAGATCTAAACGCATTGCCTTTCTGCGGTCCGGTAACAGTGGCCCTAAAGCCCATGCAGGACTTTGACCGCTACGGTGCCGTAGAGGTGTCTTCTGGGCTATCGGCATCTGCCAGGCCAGCGCCTGCAGAAAATTATTTTTTTGGACGGTGCCAAAAAAACCAATTTCCTGCAGGCAACGCAACGCCAACGCACGCAGATGCCGATGCTACGGCGGAGCACACCTCCGTCCCACAACATGCTTCGGCCTCCGTCTTGCCCGACCTGATCGGGCATCTCCTTATAACTGCTTTCCATGAGAAACAGCCCTGCCGGAAGGGGCTCATCAACGGCGGGGTGTATGCCATAGACCGCAGCCTCCTGGACCTTTCGGGGCTGCCGGAGAAGTTTTCCTTTGAGAAAGAGGTGCTGGAGCCGGGGGCGGCCAAGGGGCGGATTGGCGGCTGGGTGAGTGATGCGTATTTCATTGACATCGGCGTGCCGGAGGACTACGAGACGGCGCAATGGGCCATCCCTGGCTGGTTTGCCGTCCGGAAGGCCTTCCAGGCCGTTTTGGCGGCCGATGCGGATACGCTGTTCCTGGACCGGGACGGTGTCCTTAACCGGCATCTGGAAGGGGATTACGTGAAATCCTGGCAGGAATGGGAATGGATGCCGGGCATCCTGGAGGCGTTGGCTAAGTGGTCCCGGAAGTTCTCCAATATCGTATTAGTAACCAATCAGCGCGGGGTGGGAAGGGGAGTCATGAGCGATGCGGAGCTGGGCCTGGTCCATGCCCGCATGCTGGAGGCCATAGACGCCGCCGGCGGCCGCCTGGATTTGGTACTTGTATGCACGGCTGTGGATGACGCGGACCCGCGCCGGAAGCCCAATACGGGGATGTTTCAGGAGGCATGCGCACTGCTGCCGGATATTGATCCGACGCGCTGCATAATGGTGGGGGATTCTCCCAAGGATGCCTTATTCGCCGCCCGCTCCGGGATGCAGTTTATTCTTCTGAGTCCGGAAGGGGTTTCTTAGGGTTCTTGGGGATGCCCAGCTTCAGGAGCTGACGGGCGCTGGTAAGGATGGAATTGCCGCTGTCTCCAATCTTGGCCGATACTTTGTCGTACTCTTCCAGGGCGGCGTGAAGCTTGTCGCCCATGGCGGCGTGGGCCTTGGAGAAGTCGTACACGCGGTCCACCATGGTCTGGGCGGCTTTCATGATCTTTTCCTGGTTGCGGGCCTGGTCGTAATTGGTCCAGGCAATGCGGATCATCCGGAGGAAGGGCATGAGGGTCTCTTCCGTGGTGAGGAGCACCCCTTGCTGGTAGGCTTCCTGGAAGATGTTGGGGGCCATGGCTTTGGCCAGCTGCAGGGCTCCGTAATTGGGGATGAACATGATAACATAGTCCAGGGTTTTGCAGCCTTCCCTTATGTAATCCTGGTAGCGCTTGCCGGAGAGGTTCTTAATTTGCGTTCTAATGGCCAAAAGGTTCCTTTTGGCGGCATCTTCCTTCACGGCGGGGTCATCGGCCGCAAACCAGTCCGATAGGGCCTCCATGGACGTTTTAGCGTCCACAATCACTTCCGTGCGGTCCGGGTAATGGAGGATGTAGTCCGGACGCATGCGCTTGCCGCTGTCCTCGTTGAGGACTATGCTGCCCAGCTGGTCCCGGAGCGTTTCTTCCCGGTCAAAATCCCGGCCTTCCACCATGCCTTCGTTCAGGAGCATGTTGTAGAGGATTACCTCGCCCCAGGTGCCCGTCATCTTGTTCTGTCCCTTGAGGGCCTGGGCCAGATTATCGGCCTTGGAACCTATGCTGGCGGTCTGCTCCCGGAGGTTCTTCACGGCATAGTCCATCACTTCCTTGATGGTGGCGGAGCCTTTGTTCTGGGCCTCTTTCTGCGCCTCAAAGGCTTCCTGCATGGTTTTGAGGTCCTTGCCCAAGGGGCCGGTGAGGTTCTTGAAGGTTTCCTCGGCCTTCTGCTGCAGGGCCTCTTCCCGCTGTTTGAGGAGCTTTTCCGTCTCGGCCGATAATTGGCTCTTCACAGCCTCCAGCTGTTGCTGGAAAGCTTCCTGCTGCATCTTCATGGCCTTTTCGTGACTGGCCGCATCGGCCTCCCGGAGTTCCCGGGCGGTCTTTAGCTCTGTCTCCGACACCAACAGGCGGTTCTCCAGGTTGTTGCAGGCCTTCACCTCATGCGAGCGCATCACCAGCCAGGTAATGACTATGGCCACCGCAATGAGCACCACGGCGGCCACAATCACAATATAAAGGACTTGAGAGGTCATTAGAAGAGTTTCTTGAAGAGGCCTTTGGCTACATCCTTAAGATCCGTGGCCTGCTGGGCGGTTTTCTGCGGCTTGGGGACATAGTTGTCCACGTAGAAGTTCACGTTGATCCAGCCGTCGTAGCAGGCGTCCGTGCGGTTGAAGGCATAGCATACGCCGTCAATCATCTTGAAATACGTATCTGCATTCAGGTCCAGAGGATTGCTGCAGTGCATGGCTGTGAAGCCAGCCGCGCGTAGCTTGTTCATGTACAGCTCAATGAGGTAGGGGCGACCCTTGAGGGAGAAACGCCAGGCGGGATGACCGTTAACGGGGGTTTGCTCTTCCAGTTCAAATTCGCTTCCGCCCACGTCCCAGATGGGGTAGTTGCCCAGATTCTCGTCCCAGTTTTCGAAGATGGCCTTTTCGGCCGCCTTCTTGGCGGCTTCTTCCGCTTCGGCCTCTTTCTTGGCCTGGGCCACTGCGCCGGAGAACATCATGCCAAGGCCCTTGAGCGCCTGGGCAGCCTGTTTGGCCTGCTCCTGCTGCTCCGGGGTAAGCTCCTGTTTCTGGGCGCCTTCTGCGGCCTCTGTAACTTCAGCGGCGGCTTTGTCCATGGCGGCGGTGCTTTCTGCAACGGCCTGCTCCGTCTTGTCGGCCAGTTTATCGATGGCTTCGGCCTGCTTCTGGGCCAAACGCTCTGCGGCGGGGGTAACGGCCTTTTCCACGGCCTGTCCCACCACTTTTCCAATGCTGTCGCTCACAGCTCCGGAAAGAATGTCTTTGAAAAGTCCCATATTAGTCTTAGTTTGTTTTTGGTATTTCTCTTATGACCAGGTGGATATCCTTCTTGGTGGGCTTGTCCGTGAAGTAGGTTACTTCCCAGGTGCAGCCGTTCTTGATGCTCATGCCGCCGCCGGATCCGTTGCCCACCGTCTTGTAAAGGAAATTGTATTCTTTATCCACATAATAGTCTTTCTCCGTGTGCACGTGCTGGGTGAGGATGTCCTCGTCCTTTTCCGTGTGGATGATGGCCACCGGGCGCCCGCTGATGGTGGTTTCCTTCTGCGCGCGGGAAATGTCCGGATGACTGCCCAGAATGGCGTTGAAGGTGTTTCCTACGTCCGTAAACTGATGACGGAGGTACTTGTGGGCGTCGCCTTCCTTCTTGTTGCTCCGCATCTGGATGCCGCCCATGTAATAGGTGAAGGTGCGGGTACCGTCGGCATGGAATTCCAGTACGGAATCTTCCGCCACCTGCCCGGGTTTGTGCAGATATACCTTATTGCCGATGCGGGTATAATACATGGTGAAATCTCCCGCCTTGTAGTGCTGGGTTCCCACGTACTGGTGGTAGGTGAAGGAGAGGGCGAAGTCGTGGTCGTACCACTCGTCCGGGGCCTGGGGCTCCGCCACGGGCTCTTCCTCCGGCTCTTCCTCAATCTCCTCTGGCTCAAGCGCTTCCTCTACGCTGGTGGTGTCAATCCAGCCCTTCTCCACGGCCTTTTCGGCCAGCTCCTTTAATCCCCCCAGGATCTTACCCAAAGAAGCCAGCGGGTCATCTTCGTCCAGCGTGACCTCTTCGGCCTGTTCCTCTTCCGGAACAGGCTCCGGCACCTCCCGTTTCCCACTGATCCAGTTGCAGGAAACCGCGCAGAGCATACACAGTATGAAAAGTAAACGTCTCATTTCTACAAA
>JAIKYL010000233.1 GCA_024683255.1 Bacteroidales bacterium
GCGGCCAAGATGCTGGGCGTGAGTCGGCCCACCCTGTATGCTAAACTGAAGAAATACGGCCTGTGACCACCTGGCAAATCATATTGTTGGTAGTTGCCGTTGCCATTCTGGCGGCGGTCATTGCCACCATCCATACACGCCGGAAAGCCATCAGGAAGGTTGGCTACATGATGGACGCGCTGGAGGACGGGGAGCTTAACTTCCGCTTCAAGGACAGCAATAAGTTTAACCGGACGCTCAACCGTATCCGTACCATTTTCGAGAAGCAGCGTCAGGCGCACGAGCAGGATTCCTGGACCAAACTCATCCGGGTGCTCACCCACGAAATCATGAACACGGTATCCCCCATTGCCTCCCTGAGCGACGCCATGGCCAAGTCCGTAGACGAGAACGGCCATAGCGAACTGGACATCAAGGCGGGGCTGGAGACCATCTCGGATTCCTCCAAGAATCTTATAGATTTCGTGCAGACTTATCGGCAGCTTTCCGGCGTGGCCAAGCCCATCCGCAAGGCGCTGGACCTGCAGGAACTGATGGACAGCATCATCGGCCTCAACCGCGAATTCACGGCCTCCTGCGGCGCCACTTGTATCTATCGGCCGGAAGAGCCGGATTTAATGATCTATGCCGATGAGGGGCAGATTTCGCAGATTTTCATCAACCTCATCAAGAACGCCCTGCAGGCGGGTGCAAAACAAATCGTCATCTCGGCCAAGATGGGCAAAGATGACGATGTTATTGTTCAGGTGGCCAACGACGGCGAAGCCATTCCTGTTTCTGCCCAGGAGCAGATTTTCATTCCTTTCTATACCACCAAGAAGGAGGGTTCCGGCATCGGCCTTTCCATTTCCCGTCAGATCATGCGCAACCACAACGGCAGCATAGAGCTGGTGAGGAGTGATGCGCAGCAGACCGTCTTTGAACTCCGCTTCCGCTAGCCTACCGCTCAAATGCGAAGTGGAAGGGCTTGTCGAAGTGACGGCGGGAGTAGTAGGTTACGGAAGGGTTCGTCAAATCCATTACCAGGGTCCAGGCAGTGCCCAGGAACGTTCCTTCCTGCTCCGGCTGGGAAACGGCGGCAATGGCCGTTGTAAGCTGCAGCTTGTCCATTATGCCGTCTGAGGCCTCCACCCGGCCGCACAGATATTCATATCGGCGGTCCCCCTCTATCAAGCCCACATTCAGCTTGGCGTCACACAGGTAGTGATTGGTAACGGCGGCCGATTCCACCACCTCCATCCGGTTGTCCACATACTCCACCACAACGCTCCTACCGGTGGCGTCGGAGATGGCATAATGATGGGCTGCGCCAATGTCGGAGTGCATGTCAATCCCCCGGAGCAGTTCCAGCGCCTCGTCCACGGTGGCGGCGTTCTTTAGCAAGTAGCAGATGGCCGATGTGGTGGTGAGGGCAGGCTTTCCGCTGTCCTGATGCGTCTGGGCGTCGTCTCCCGCCATCAGATCGGCCACGGCAAGCCCTTTTTCGTTAATGCCGTCCAAGGCAAAAAAAAGCACGGAGAGTGCCATGAACTGGTTCCTCATACCCTCCGGAACCCATCCGTCCCCGAATCCAAGGAAGTTGAGATTGAAGGTGGTGTAGGTCTCATAGCCCTGCTCCGGAACCGTATGCAGAACTATGCCGGTGGCCGAATTGAAATCGAAATTTCTGCCCATCAGGACACCGCCTTCCGGAGTGCGGACCGTAAGGGCGGAACAGCCGTACTGCGCCGGCTGGGGATTGCCGGCCACTGGCTGAGCAAAGCCTTTTGCGAGGAAACGGGTAACATAGGCGGACAGTTCTCCGGCGCTTCGTCCGCCGCCGCTCTCCATGAGATCGGCAAATCCGTCGTCTCCTTTGTATTCTATGAAATACAGTCCTTCGTCCAGTTTTTTTACGGACATGGCGCCCTGCTCAAACGGGTTGGGCTGCGCCCAGGCGCCAATTCCTACAAAAAGCGCGAACAGGCTTCCTATAATGTATTTTACTGTCTTTTTCATGGTTTTTCTTTAATTACCTGCCGAAAGGTATTCTTTCAGCGCATTCACATAGCTGCTAAAGGCTTCCTGGCCTGTTTCTGTTATGCGGCAGGTGGTACGGGGCATCTTGCCTTTGAAGCCCTTCTCCACCGTGATGTAGCCGGCTGCCGTGAGCTTGTCTATCTGCACGCTCAGGTTCCCCGACGTGGCTCCTGTCTGCTTTTTGAGGTAGGTGAAATCGGCCTCATCCACCCCGGCCAGGATGGACATCACGGCCAGCCGGAGTTCGGAATGAAGGAGCGGATCTAACTTGGGAAACATAGGGCTACCGGTTTTGGCGTTTTACGAGGATTCCGGTTATGAAAAGGACAAGGCCGGCAAAGGTGAAAAGAAGCATCTGCTCTTCGTAAAGGCCGATCCCATAATAAAGCGCAAGACCTCCGATGCCTGTCACCACACCTGCAATCTTGATGGTCCAGTTCTTCAGCGCAACGCCGGTGATGGCTTCGGCCATGCCGAACAGGAGGATAATCTGTCCTGACAGGCTGGTGCCGACGGCGATGGCTCCGATAGGGCTCGTGTTAACGACGGAGAAGAGAATGTTGAAGATGGCAACCGAGCAGGAGAAGATGCAGAATGTGAGCCAGATGCCCCTGGTAATGCGGCTGATGACGTTTTCGGAGCGAACGGCTTCTTCTCTTTTTCCTATCCACTTGTCCATGGGGAATCCCACAAGAGGCATGGCAAACCAGAGAAGGTTCCAATATGCCTGGCCGGTAGTCTTCCACAGAATATAGATAGCCAGTGAGAAGCAGGTGAGCAACACGCCCCAGATCATATAGTACTTTGCATTGCTGCGAAGAATGTCCTTGCGGCTGTTGTTCAGCATTTCGGAGATGAGCTGAAGGCTCTCGTGAGCCGTCATTTCTTTGTTTTGTTCCATTGTATCAATTGTTTAATTCGTTTTTGCGGCCAAGTGCAGCTGCGCAGTCCGCCTTAACCCTGGTGCAAATATAAACAAGTTTACATTATAAACCAAATTTTCTGTGTAAAATTTTACAGGAATTGTAAAGTGTAAAGCAAAAAGTGTAAAGAGTTGTAAAGGCCTTTACACTTTTTTTGTCCCCGGGTTTTTACATAAACGCCGTATAATCAAACGCTTAATAACATCGGCACAACATGTGTTGCTTTTTGGCACGGTGACAATTCAATTAAAATGAAAAGAGTACTTTACATTTTTTTCTTCATTCTCACGCTGGGGCTTTCTACCCTGGCATTCAGGGCCTGGGGCCAGGAGATGCCCAATCAAGCCGGGCATGACGAGGTGATGACGCTCCAGGACTGCATGCGGTACGCCATTTCCAACTCCACCAAGATCCGGATTCAGGAGGCGGAGATAGGGGATGCCCGTATAGCCCGCCGGGATGCGGCATTGAAGCTGTT
>JAIKYL010000234.1 GCA_024683255.1 Bacteroidales bacterium
CCTACTTCCTTAGCCAGGATTCCGGATTCTGGGGTTCCACGTCTTTCCAGAGTTCGAAGTGGAACTGGTCTTCCCCGCCGATGGTGTCCACCGTGCCGATTACATCTCCTGTGGAAATCTTCTGGTTCAGCTTTACCGACACGGTCTTGAGCATGGTGTACATGGTGTAATAGTTACCATGGCTCACCAGCACGCACTGGTTGTAGCCGGGCATTACGAAGATGCGGGTAACGGTACCGTTGAACACGGCCTTAACCTGGGAACCCCGCTTGACGGTGAGGGTGACGCCGTCATTCTGCATTTCCACATTCTCGTATACCGGATGCCGATGCTTGCCGAAGCGGTCCACAATCACGCCCTCCACCGGCCAGGGCAGTTTGCCCTTGTTGGAGGCGAACTCATTGGAGAGTTTGGTATCTATTTCTGTAGAGGTGGTCTTCTTGGAGGAACTGCCGGAGGAGCCCTTCTTGCCGCTGGCGGCCTTCTTCGCAGCTTCTTGCTCGGCCCGGATAATCTCTGCGATCTTCTTGTTCAGGGCCTGTTTCTGCCTGTTCTTTTCCTGCAGCTGCTGCTGGAATTTGTTGCGGTCCTTCTTGAGCTGGTTCACCATGCGGGCGGCCTCGGCTTCCTCGTCCCGCAGCTTGGCGCGCTCCTGGACGGTCTTGCTCCTGAGCTCGGCCGCCTCTTCCTTGAGGCCGGTGAGGCGCTCCCGCTCCACTTCCAGTTCCGCCTCCGTTTCCTGGATACGCTTGGCCTGGTCGCTCATCTGGGAGGCGAAGCGGCGAAGATAGCCGAAGCGGCGCAGGGCCTGACCCATGGATTCGCTGGAAAGCACATACATGTACCACATGCGGCTGTCCCGGTTCTTATAGGCGTTCCGCACCAGGCGGTTGTAGTAGAGGGAAAGCGTGTCGTAACGGGCCTGCAGGCGGTCCAATTCCTTCTGGCATACCTTGATTGAATCGTCCAGCACCCGGATGGACTGGTCACATTCGGTAATGAGCTTTTCCCGGGATGCCACCTTCCCCTGCACCAGGGTGAGGCTGGAAAGGGCCTGCTGACTGCTGCGGCTGTTGTCCTTGAGCTTGTTGTTAAGAAGTTCTATATCCTTCTCAATCTTGGAAATCTGCGACTCCAGGCTCTTGCGGGACTCCTTTTTCTGGGCCGATGCAGGGCTGGTACCGGCAAGCAGGACCAGTGCCACCAGCGCGATATGAAGGACCTTCCTCATTTGCCGATTGCCGCCAGCCGGGCCTTCACCCGTTCTTCCAGATCCGGCACCTCGCCGTCCTGATTCTTGTTTTTGGCCTGGTTCCAGTACGAGCGGGCCAGGTCATATTCTCCCAGGGCGTAAAGCACCTCGGCATAATGGTCCAGCATTACGGCGCTGTCCTTGCCGCCATAGAGCATGGCGTGCTTGAAGAAAGGCTTGGCTTCCAAGTCCTTACCCTGCAAATGCAGGATCCAGGCGAAGGTGTCCAGATAAGTTGCATTGTCCGGCTCCGCCTCCACGGTTTTCTTGGACATGGTATAGGCCTTCTTCAGGTTCTTGCCCATGAGGCTTAGATAATATGCGTAATTGTTGAGCACAGGCGCATAGGAAGGGTCTATCTTGAGCGCCTGGTCGTATGCCTTGAAAGCCTGCTTGGAGTCTCCTTTGGAATAATATGCATCCCCCTTCATGGCCAGGGCGCTCTTGCACAAGTCCTTGTCCTTGGGGTAATTGGTAAGGAGATACTGGCAGTTGCCGATGATGGCATCGTAGTCCTCCAGCTGGTAGTTGGCCTGGTTGGCAAAGTCCAGAAAACCCAGCTCATTAAAGCGGTCGAAGGCACTTAGGGAACGGTCCCGAAGCTCCTCCCAACGCCCTTCCATGGTAAGGTACTGCAAGTACGTGACCGTGTGGGGAAGGCTTTCCGGATAGATATCGGCCACTTCCTTGAACCATTTCCCGGCTTCCTTGGTGCGGCCGGTGGAGTAATAATAGCCGGCCACGGTGGAAAGCACCGTGCTGTCCGTGGGGTGCAGCGTGGCTATTTCCTGCACTGCCGCATCGTATTCCTCCTGATGCAGTTGGAGAAGTTTGGGGTCTATGGAACGCGTTAAATTTCTGATATACAGCGCCTTGGTTTCCGACGGAACATCCTCTGACTGGAAGAAAGTGTCCAGCGTCCGGAAATATTCCGGGTATTTGCGAAGGTGCCTGTACACTTCCGACAAGCCCAGGACGGCGGGCACATAACCGCTATCCAGCGAAAGCGCCTCCGTATAATAGGAAAGCGCCAGGGAGTCCTGATACTCAGAAAGATAATAATCTCCCAGCGTGGAAAGGATGGACGGCGAGGAGTAATCCTTGTTGAAATTCTCAAGGGCGGCCACGGCCTCTTCCGGACGGTCCAGTTGGCGGTAAATCTCGTAACGGGTCTGGGCCATGGACTCCGAAGGGCCCCGCTGCGTTTCCACCTCATCCATGGCCTGCAGGGCCTTCTCAAATGCACCCTGCCGGAGATAAAGGTTTAGCAGTTCATAGCTAAGCTCTTCCTTGTCCGGGAAGTCCTTTACCAGGTCTTCGAACATTTCTATGCTCAGTTCTTCCTCCCCCTGCGTAAGGTACAGGCGCGCCAGGGTGCGGCGGTACCAGAAATTGCCCCTGTCCAGCGAAATGGCCTGCTCCAGATGCTTCCGGGCTGCCGTGAAGTCCTGAAGGCCGGCCTCCGAGAGTGCCAGGTAATACCAGACAGCGTCGTCCTTGGGCGCTATGGCCGATAAAGTTTCCAGTCGTTCCTTTGCCTGCTTATATTCTCCGTTACTGTACAAAGACACGGCATCCACCAGGTAACTCTCTACCTGTTGGGCATGACTGAAGATGCAAATATGGAAAAGCAGGACAAGCGCTGCCAGGACTTTTTTCATAATGACTACAAAAATACACCTTTTGCGAAAAACATACAACTTCCCTTCGCCGATTCTGATTTTTTTGCGAAATTTGTGCAGAAAGAACAAAATCCGGACCACCCGTTGAAACGTTTTTGGCACAACTTGCATCTAATAACATGGACGAGGGCTGACGAACCCCCGGGAGGGTCGTCGTCTCCGGAACGCCTGGTCCCCGCATGCAAGGAGGGTGACAGGAAAGCGCAAAAACAGCTTTTCGACACCCTGGCGCCCAAAATGATGGCTCTTTGCCTGCGATACATGGGGAACCGGGAAGACGCGGAGGATGTGCTGCAAGAGGGTTTCATCACCTTGTTCAAAAAGCTGGACAGCTATACCGGAGCCGGATCATTTGAAGGCTGGGCCAGAAAGATCTTTGTCAATACTGCACTGATGCATCTCAGGAAAACGGACGCCCTGAGCCTTGGCGAAGATATTCAGGAGGCTCGCGGGTTGTTCACCGAGGAAGCCACTCCTGTTCAAAAGATGGGTTATGCGGAACTGATGCGTATGATTGGGGAACTTCCCCCGGACGCCAGGACCGTATTCAATATGTATGTGCTGGAAGGATATTCCCACAAGGAGATTGCCAAGGAGCTGGGCTGTACGGAAGCCACATCACGTTCCAAATTACAGCGGGCCCGCATCAGGCTGCAGGAAATGATAAAAGAAAAACAATGAAAGAGAGAGATTTTGACATAGCCATAAGGGATATCCTGCAGGGTGCGGAAGAACCCGTTTCGCCCCGCGTATGGGAAGGCGTGGAGGCCGGACTCAACCGGCGCCGTATCTTCCCGGTATGGGCTTGGAGTATCGCCGGCGTTGCAGCCGCAGCTGCCGCGGTGGTTCTGGGCGTTTTCCTGCTGGGTCCTGGCAAAACAGCGCATTCTAACCCCACTATATCAATTGTCGAGACTCCGAAGGCAACTGTTCCTTCCGCAGAGCCCGCCCCCGAACTGGGGGACATCGCTCCCATAGAGGAACAAGTTGCCCGGAAAGTCTCGCGTCTCGCCTACGTGCCGGAACCCGTGGCGGTTCCGGCCGCAGCCGAAGAGCCGGTCCTGGCTCCTCAAGAGGCAGAACCTCAGCCGGAAGAAACAAAGAATCCCACCATTGCATCGGTACAGTCGGACAAAATGCCGGAATCGGCCGTGGAAGATGTGGACGCCTTTAATCAGCTGGTATATTCTCAGCAAGAGAAGAAGGAGCCGCGCGGCTTCTCCTTCACTGCCGGCGGTAACATCCAAAGCAATTCCCGGGGAGAAGTTCCCTCCGGAATCGGTTACCGGGCCCCCGGAACCATTCCGCTGCTGGCCCCTGCGGTGGATCACGGCGTGTTCAACGAGCAGCCGGAGCTCAACTTCAGCCTGCCCTTCTCGCTGGGTTTGGGCGTCAAGTTCCACTTCAACTCCCGCCTGGCCCTGGGAACCGGCATCCGCTACACGTACATGAGCCGTACCTTCCTGGCAGACTACAAGGACATTGACCAGAACATCCATATTATCCAGACAGATGTGGACAACCACCAGCACTGGCTGGGCGTTCCGCTCAACTTCTATTTCAATATCATTGACAACGGACGCTGGCGCCTGCACACCTTCGTGGGTGGCGCCGGAGAATTCCTGGTGGACAACGATTATTTAATTCACGCCTCTCCCAAGGACATCCATTATCACCAGAGGGGCAACAGCATCCAGTGGTCGGCCGCAGGTGGCCTGGGCGTAGAATTCCGTCTCACTCCCGCGGTGGGCCTGTATGTGGATCCCAGCATCCGCTATTACTTCGGCGCGGGCAACCAGCCGCGTTCCATCCGCACCATCCAGCCTCTTCGCATGGAGGTGGAGGCCGGCGTACGGTTCAGTTTTGGTGCACAATAAACCGCAAATCGGTTGAAACGTTAAATTATTCGTAAAAAACAGTACAAGCGTTCAACCGATTGTACTGTTTTTTGTTTTTCGTCGCTATCTTGGCCGTCAAACAACAATGCCTATGCGTGCGACGAGTGCTTTGGTGCTGCTGGTGCTGGCAGCCGTTTCCTGTCAAAAAACCTTCTTTACCGGTACGCCCCGCTGGATGCGGACAACGGACCGGTACAATTACCATTCTTCCAATGGAGACAGCATCCCGGAAAGGCCCGATAATCCCCCACCCGGACCGGCGCCGGAACCGGAGCCGTCGGTGTATATGAGTGCGCTCCGCTTCCCCGAGGGTACGGCCTGGCGGGATGGGGAGCGTTCGGGAGCCCACCTTGTGCTCTGGAAGGACGGAGAAGAAGTGCTGGACCTGCCCGTGGAGCATTATCCGGAACCGGACCGGCACAGAATCCGGGGAGGTTATCTATGGTGGGACGACTCGGACGGGTTGTCCACCTATGTGTACCGGAACGGAAAAGAGGTCTTCCGTTATAATGGAGACGAGATACTCCGGGGATTGCTGGAGGTGAACGGGAAAATTCACACGCTGGGCCAGCGGGCGGGACGCGGCGGCTTCTCATACCGGATCAACGGGACGGAAGTGTTCTCCCATCCATCGGCCCTGGTCCTGGGCTCCTTTGACGAACGGGCATGGGAAGGCGGTGCCCTCATGCAGGATGGGGACAGCGTGTATTACTGCTATTCCACGGCTTACGAGTACCGGGTGATGCAGGGGAAGAAGCCGCTGCGGATAATATCGGCCGAAGAAGCGGGGAAAGTTTTTGATATCCGCGTCTGGGGCGGAAGCGTGTACCGGACCCAACAGCGCGGCTCCGGCGGCGGTTCCCTGGTCATGATGCGGGACGACACGGTGATTCCGCTGGGACTGGCCGAATACGACCAAGTGCATCTTTGCCGGCTTGTACCCTTTGGAAACCAGATGCTGGTGAAAGGATACAGCACCCGGAGCGGAAGCGACGATTACCAGTACTGGTTCCGGAGCAACGGCGGCGTGGTACAGTTGCTGGAAAGCGATTTGCCCCTGGCCGACCTGTACCCGGACAACCCGGACGGGGTTGCCGTTTATCTGGACGGCGGACGCGTGAACAGGATCTGGGACGGAAAACAGATCCTGAATATCTGGCCGGGCCGGTATACGCTCTACACCCCGGCCTGTACCACCCTTTACAAGGGCACCCTGTATGCTGTCCTGAGCGATGCCGGCGGGAGTTCGCATCTGCTGCTGCAGGGGGACCAGGCCACCACTTTCACTTTCAACGGCTGCTTTACCGGGATACGGATAGAATAACTTTTCGTATCTTTGCAGAAATGATAACGTATCCCAACGTCAAGCTGAACCTGGGGCTCAACGTGCTCCGCAAGCGGCCCGACGGCTTCCATGACCTGGAAACCGTCTTCATCCCCTATCCGGACATCCATGATGTGCTGGAGATAGTGACGGGAGAGGACTACAGCCGCACCCTCATGGGGCTGCAGGAGCGCTATGGAGCCCTTGCGCAAGCTATTTCGCCGGACGGGAAGCTGATGATTTCCATTGCCCGGGCCGAGGGGGTGGACTGGGATCCGCTCAAGGACCTCACGGCCAAAGCCTACTTCCTGCTGGCGCAGGATTACGCCCTTCCGCCCATGAAAATCTATCTGGAGAAGCTTTCCCCCGTGGGTGCCGGCCTGGGCGGAGGATCGGCCGATGC
>JAIKYL010000028.1 GCA_024683255.1 Bacteroidales bacterium
GAGCCGATATCCGGAACGGGGAAAGCATTGTCATCTACGGACTGGATATGGACGTGATGCCGGGAGACTTTGTCTACATCGTGGGCAAGGTGGGCTCCGGCAAAACCTCCATCATCCGCACCATCACCGCGGAGAACCGCCTCTTAAGCGGCGAGGGAGAGGCCTGCGGCTTCAACCTGCGCACCATCAAGGGGAAGGACATTCCGTACCTGCGCCGCAGTGTGGGCGTAGTTTTCCAGGATTTCCAGCTGCTGATGGACCGTTCCGTGGATCAGAATCTGGAGTTCGTACTCCGGGCCACGGGCTGGAAGGACAAGGAGGCCATTGACACCCGCATCTCGCAGGTGCTGGAAGACGTGGGGATGGCAACCAAGGCGCACAAGATGCCTCACCAGCTTTCCGGCGGCGAACAGCAGCGTATCGCCATAGCCAGGGCACTTCTGAACAAGCCGCAGGTAATTCTGGCCGATGAGCCCACGGGCAACCTGGACGGGGAAACGGCCGATGAAATCCTACAGCTGCTGTGCTCCCTGAACGAAGCCGGTACTGCCGTGGTAATGGTAACGCATAACCGCTCCATCTTCGAAAAATACCCCGGCCGGGTGTTCTCCTGCGTAGGAGAAAAGTGCACGGAAGTAATTGACGAAGGCATTGACGTTGTGCTATAGATAATGACTTTAAAAGAAAGATACAATGCCATTATCGGCTGGTTTGCAGAGAACCGGCCGGTGGCGGAGACGGAACTGCATTACGGGAACCCTTTCCAGCTGCTGGTGGCGGTGATTCTTAGCGCGCAGTGCACGGACAGGCGGGTGAACATGGTCACTCCGCCGCTGTTTGAGCGCTTTCCATCGGCCCGGGAGCTTTCGGCCGCATCGTTCGAGGAAGTCTATCCCTTTGTGAAGAGCGTTTCCTACCCCAACGCCAAGGCCCGTCACCTCATTGCCATGGCGCAGATGCTGGAGGCCGATTTCGGGGGCTCCGTCCCTTCCGACATTGATGCGCTGATGCGTCTTCCCGGCGTGGGCAGGAAAACCGCCAATGTGATTGCTTCTGTAGTGTATGACCAGCCGGTAATTGCCGTGGATACACACGTTTTCCGTGTGGCGCACCGTCTGGGCCTTTCCAACGGCGCCACGCCCCTCGCCGTGGAACAGGATCTGGAGCGGCACATTCCCGTAGAGAAGCGCGCCATAGCCCACCACTGGCTCATCCTGCATGGCCGATACACCTGCACCGCCCGTTCTCCCCGCTGCGCCGAATGCCCCTTAACGGCATGGTGCCGGGAATTCCCGCTTATACAGAAACAACAATAAGGAAATTGTCCTTTAATGCATCCATCCGGACACCGAAAATATGGATGGAAGCGCCGGAGCGGACGCCCAGGCGTTTACGGAGTTCGTCGGAGGTGATGGGGATGTTGCGGGCCGTCACATCGGCCGATGGATAGCGCTTGCCTACATCCTTGATTGAACGATTGTTAAGCGGCGTTACCTCCAGAATCTCAAAAACCTTTCCGAACGGTCTCAGTTCCTCCGGAACCGTCTCTCCCACATAGAGGTGCGTATGCTGTCCCAGCTTCTCCAGGCCATAGGCACACGGCAGGTCAAAAGCCCCCGCCTTGAGCAGCGCCTTTCCGGGTTCAAAAAGGCAGGCAGCCTTGTCCCAAGAGAGGGCCTGTCGGAGTCCCTCGGCATTACCGGTCCGACCGGGAATCTCCATGACAGAACCGGATTCATAAACGGTTGTTGAATAAGAGCCCTCATAGCCCCTTTCCAACAATAGGAGCAGCTCCTTGCACTCCCCTTCTGCGGCCACCACATGTACGGCTTTCACGTTTTGCAATTGCCTGCATACCAGGGTGATATCGGCCATGGGGCTTAACTTGAGCAGAAGCCGGGGGCAGGCGGCCAGCAGCTCCGGAAGCAGTTGCAGCACATCCGGCTGGCAATCCTCCAGACGGAAAACCTTGCGGCCGTCCGAGGCCCGTCGCGCCGGATCCAGGAAGATGATGTCCGGCTCAAAACCGTCCAGCACATCGGCCAGCCCGCCCGGCCTTAGTTCACGCTTCCGTACAATGATATTCTCTACGCCCAACTGAGCAAAATTGTAGCGGGCGGCATCGGCCAGTTCCGGGCGCATTTCGTTGTACAGCACCTCGTCGAACACCTGCGCAAACGCCCAACTGTCCACCCCCAGCCCACCGGTAAGATCTGCCACCCGGAATCCGTCCACGTTTTTGCCCAAATTCATGGATGGAACAGGTAAATCCGACCTTGCGTCCACGTTTTTGGCATTATTCGTGGACGAGATGGCGTTTTTCAAAATTGCAGCCTTGTAGCGGGCGGTTTCGGAGGAGGAACACTGCTCGGCAGAAAGCTTATACGGATAACGGAGCTGCGGCAGAGCCACCCACTCCGGCACTTTGGCACGAAGTTTCCGCCGGGCCTCCAAAGAATTCAGTGCCAGGTCAAAATCCTCCACCTGGCCCGCAAACCGGTCGCGTGACAACGCCAAACGGGAAAGATCGTCCCCGTCATGCTCCAATATGAACTGTGCAAAATCCATTATCATTGCAAAAATACATATATTTCTTTATATTTGTTTTTTGTAAGAAAGTATAAACACTAAAACCAACTGATATGAAATCTTACAAAGAAGTAGCGCAAAGCTGGCTGGACGGTAATTTTGACGCCCAGACCAAAGCGGAAGTCAAGCACCTGATGGAAACGGATCCTGTGGCCCTGGAGGACGCTTTTTACCGGACCCTGGAGTTTGGTACCGGCGGCCTTCGCGGCATCATGGGTGCGGGTACCAACCGCATGAACAAATACACCGTGGGTATGGCCACCCAGGGCCTTGCCAACTACATCAAGGCCAACGTGAAAGGAGAGACTAGCGTTTGCATCAGCTATGACGCCCGAAACAATTCGGAACTGTTCGCCAAAATATCGGCCGATGTCCTTTCCAACAACGGCATCAAGGTGTACCTCTTCGAGGGCCTGCGTCCCACCCCGGAACTCAGCTACAGCATCCGCTACAAGAAAGCCACGGCCGGCATCATGGTCACCGCCAGCCACAACCCCAAG
>JAIKYL010000105.1 GCA_024683255.1 Bacteroidales bacterium
GTTCCATAATTTTGTCCCGCGTATGAGCCTTCGTCCCGTATATATCCGCGCCATTGCCTCTCTGGGCACCGAGGATCCGGACTTCCGGCAGCTGTTTTCGCCGCTGGAGGCCCGTCGGATGGGCCGGCTCCTTAAGCGGGCTGTCTGGACTTCCCGCAAGGCCTTGGATGAGGCCGGTCTGGAAATGCCGGACGCCATTGTTACGGGGACGGATTTTGGCAGCATGATCCAGTCGGAGGCCTTCCTGGGGGCGCTGAAGCAGGGTGGGGACGCTACGCCGCGGCCCACCAACTTCATGCAGAGCACGCACAATACCATCGGCTCGCTCATTGCCATCCAGCTGGGCTGCCATGGGTATAATGCCACTTATTCCCATAAAGGAAATTCCTTCCTGAGTGCCCTGCAGGACGCCTGGATGCAGATTTCCCTGGGAGATATAGATACGGCTCTGGTGGGCTGGTTCGACGAAGATTTCCCGCCCGTGGGCTCCTCGGATAAAGCCATTTCTGTTGTGCTTACTGCCTCGCCGGAGGGGGCGATGGGGACGTATGAGGCCCTACTTGGCACGCTTTTGGAATCCTAAAAAGACCGCGTATGATTAAGTTATTCCTTCTGGTTGCCATCCAGTCCATCTTTCTGAGCGGGGCGCAGGTCCTGTTCAAGCTGGCTGCGGTCAATATCCTGCCGTTCAGCTGGACCTGGCCGTTCTTCAAGAGCGTGATTGCCAATGGCTGGCTGGCACTAAGCGGAATCTCCGGAATCATCGCCCTTGTGCTCTGGGGCTATATCCTCAAGCACTATCCCTTTGGTATTGCGTATCCGCTTTCCTGCATGGGGTATGTTTTCGGCCTGCTGGCTGCCATGTTCGTCTTTCATGAGACTGTGGACTGGAACCAGTGGCTGGGCGTCGTCCTCATCATGGCGGGCTGTTTCTTTATTGCCAAATGAGAAAGTTGCTGTTATATATCTGCCTGTTTATCGGCCTTACCGCATCGGCGCAGGAGAGCGATCTGCTGCAGCGTATCCGGGAGGCCAATCTGAAGAATACCCTCCGGGCCGAATTTAAGCAAGTGCGTCATACCCAGCTGCTCGAGGAGAATCTCACCAGCACGGGCTTTGTGGCCCTGCAGGCGCCCGACAAGGTGCACTGGGAGGTGCAGAAGCCCGTTTCCCGGGTAACTGTCTTCAATGGCGATATCCCGCAGAACAACCGCCGTTTCCGTCTTCCTTCGGAGAAGGATTTCACCGTTTCTTCCCTGGAAGGGGAGGAGCTTAGTGTGATCCTGAAGCCCCGCCGGCGGGACCTGGCGCAAGTTTTCAGCCAGATTGTGCTCAAGGTGGATCCCAAGACGCTGGAGGTGCATTCCGTGCTGCTGAGCGGTTTGGACGGGGACTGGACAAGTATCACCTTCACCAAGGTGCAGGCCGATGTGGATCTGCCCCGGAGCCTGTTTGAGCTATGATGCTGGAAGGGGTTATGTATGAGGTGGTTTCGCGGGAGGAAGGTTCCGCGGTGGTGCGTCTGCTGCCGGATTCTCCGGTGTATGCAGCCCATTTTCCCGGTTATCCCATAACGCCCGGCGTAACCATCGTCCAAATGGCGCTGGATCTGATGGACCGCAGGCTTTCAGGAGCCAAGGATATCAAATTCGTGGAGCCGGTACTGCCTTCATCCTCCGGCACGCAGCTACGTTTCACCTGGGCCTTTCCGGTGCCGGAGCGGGCCGATGTAAACGTGTTCCTGGAGGATGAAACCCTCTGTGGCAAAATGATCTTGTATGTTGATTCTGAATGACTTAACGTTTTCTCCTTGTGATTCCAGTCACAGGGACGATCTGTTAACTTATTGATAATGAATGCATCTCCCGATACTATCATCCTGATTCCGACGTACAACAATGCCGGAACGCTGGCCGATGTGGTACAGCGTGCTCTCCGGCAGGGTTTACCGGTGCTTGTGGTGGATGACGGCAGCACAGATGAGACTGCTTCTTTGCTTCATTCATTGATGGAGAGAGAGGTGACTCCCTCCGCGAAAAATTTTGCCGATGCTACGGAAAATGCCTCTCTATCAACAAATATTAATGCTGAATCTACGGATAGGGTGGGCTTTCCTGTAGCATCGGCCTTATCTTTAGCGGAAGGAAAGCCCTCCCTGTCCGTGATTACTCATTCAGTGAACAAGGGCAAAGGGGTAGCGCTGAAAACGGGCTTCCAGGAGGCTCAGAGGCTGGGATACCAGTATGTGGTTACCCTGGATGCCGACGGGCAGCACCATCCGGAGGATGTGCCGCTGCTGTTGGCGCAAAAAGGGGAGAAGACCCTGGTGGTGGGCAGCCGGAGCATCCGGGGCAAAGATGGGGGCAGCAGTTTTGCCAACAAATTCTCCAATTTCTGGTTCACGCTGTACACCTGGATCCGGCTTCCGGATACGCAGACGGGCTATCGGCTCTATCCTTTGAGGGAGCTTCCGTCCCTTAGGCTTCTGAGTGCCCGCTATGAGGCTGAGCTTACGCTGCTGGTTTTCAGCGCCTGGAAGGGCCTGAAGCTGGTTCCCGTGCCGGTGCAGGTGGAATATCCGGAAGACCGGGTGACGCATTTCCGTCCGGGAAAGGATTTTACGCGCATCTCCATTTTGAACACCCTGCTGCTGTTCGTTGCCCTGTTATACGGCTATCCCCGGACACTTTTCCGCAAAATAGGCCATTCTTTCCGGAAAATTTAGTAGCTTTGTAAACTACAAAGCTATTTAAGTGAAGAATTCCATTCTTCAAATATACGACTGGCTCACTGCCCATAAACGGGTAGCGGTGCTTCTTTTGCTCGTAATCATGGCTTTAAGTGCCGTGAGCGCGCTAAGGCTCCGCTATCAGGAAGACATATCGGCCTTCCTGCCGGCGCAGCAGCGGGAACAGTTGCAAAATGTTGACGGACAGCAGCGTATGGCCGTACTGTTCCGGGGAGGAGACCTGGATCGGAAGCTGGACGCCATGTACGCCTTTGAGCTCAATTGGAACGAGGCCTGCCCGGACATCCCCGTATCGGCCCAGGCGGAGAACAGCCAGGTGCTGGAAGTCTTCTCCTTCCTCAGCGGCAACTGGCCCTATTTCCTGCAGGAAGCGGACTATGCCCGCATGGATTCCCTCCTGGCAGTTCCCGGATACATGGAAGAGGCCCTGCGGCAGGACAAGGAGGCGCTTTACGGCAGTTCTGCCATCCAGGAACGCTATATGCGGGCCGATCCCTTGCGGCTCTACAGCCCGGTGATGCAGCGCTTCCAGGGGCTGAACAAAGGCAGCCGTATGGAAGACGGGTGCCTCTTCTCGGAGGACGGTGAAACGGGCATTGTCCTTTTCGACTCCCCCTACGGCGGCAGCGAGACGGGCAAGAATGCGGAACTGGTGCAGCTCCTGGAGCAGGTCAAGGCCAGGACGGCTGCCGATTATCCGGAGATTATCATCACCTCCACCGGCGGGCCGGAAGTGGCTGTGGAAAATGCCGGACGCATTAAAAAAGATTCCATCCTGGCCTTGGCCCTGGCCGCCATCCTCATCTGTATAGTCCTCTGGTTCAGTTATAAACGCGTGGCCGATGTGCTGTGGATTCTCATCTCCATAGCTTCCGGTGCGCTCTTTGCCCTGGGCATCATCGCCCTTTTCAAGAGCAGTGTAAGCCTCATTGTGCTGGGCATCGGCTGTACCATCATCGGCATCGCGGTGAATTATCCGCTGCATTATGTAGACCATCTCAAGTATCAGCCGGACAAGCGGAAGGCACTGGCCGGGCAGGTGAATCCGCTGCTGGTGGGGAACACCACCACCGTGGGCGCTTTCCTAAGCCTGCTGCTCCTGAAGGCCGATGCGCTGCACGATTTCGGATTCATCGGTGCCATGATGCTGGTGGGCACCATCCTCTTCGTGCTGGTGTTCCTGCCGGTGGTCGTCCCCGCTGCCAGGAAGCCGCGGAACGCCATCAAGCGGGACCTGGACCTCCACATTCATGCCGGAAAAACTGCCCGCAAGGCCTTT
>JAIKYL010000149.1 GCA_024683255.1 Bacteroidales bacterium
TCACTTCTCCCGCCACCGAAACGGAGTTCTATGCCGATGGTAAAATCCAGGTGGGCAAAACGGCCGGGAAAGTAATCCTGCAAACCTTCTCTCCCGCCTCTCTGGTGCGGGCCAATGCTGTTTTCAAAGGCCGGCTACCCATGTGTTTCCTGCTGTGGCCGCCTTGTCCGGAAGAGATTCCCGGCGGCAATCTGGATACTCCGGAAGGCTTCCAGGCCATCCTGGACTGGGCCAAGGCCAACGGCGCCAGCATCAGCGGACCGTCCATTTCCGGCGAACCCAACAATTATTCGGAGCTTAACAATGCCTGGCAGGCCGCCCTGGTGCGGAAAGCCGGCATGCTCAACCATCCTTATTCATTTGATTCCGTGATACAGCTGCAGGAGCAGACTTCCCGTTCCGACGGTTTTTTCACCAACCGTTCGGACCTTACCCTCCAGTACCTGCTGGACCACGGGCTCCGCAGCGCATCGGCCCCGGCGGTGGTTCCGGATCCGGTGGCTACGCTGGAGCGTCTGGGCTATTGAGCCTGTCGCCAGCTTCCTTTCTTGATGGTTTTACGGAGCTCTTTGCCAAAAAGGGCTCCGTAATAGTTTATGAGGGTTTCCTGCCGGTCCGGCCCTTCCATGAAGAAGGAACCCAGACTTTCCGTATTGGCCACAAAGGTGGAGACAAACTGCGGCCGGAGCATGCCGTAGAGGGCGATGCCGAAGAAATGGTACCAGGCGCCATAGTTGTCGCCCAGCGGTTTTGAGTCGTTCCGGATGTAGGCGAGTTTCTGCTGGAGCGGATCTAATTCCCGCTCCGCCCGGTGGGGCTGGCCGGTGAGCACATTCTCGCAGGAGAGGAGCGTCATATACAGGTTCCCCTGGTTCAGGACATAGCTTTCGGCAAAGAGTTCGTGGATTCGCAGGCTGTGGTCGGGATAGCTCATAATCCTCTCTTTCAGAGCTTCTTCCGTCCCGGTTATACAGTAGCGGGAAGTCCAGCCGCAGGCCAGGCACATGAGCAGTTTGCTCCGCATGAAAACGGGGATGGGAAAGTCCTGCTGCTTTCCGGAGAACCTTCTCCACAGGCGGTGCCAGTAGCCATACAGATTATAGACTTTAGCCTCTGGAGACCATACATGCTCTTCCCCGATGTACGGCGAAATGGCAGGATAGTTCCGGCGGATGATATCGGCAAACTGTTCCAGCAGCAGCTCATTGTCAAGGGAATAGGTTTTCCCAATTTTGAAATCGGCCTCTCCGGCCTTTCTTTCCCTGTCCGATACGGCCTGGGGCAGGTCCTGGTGGAAAAGGGCAGAAGCCAGTTTTACAAAGGCCGTGTCCAGTTTCCGGATTAGCATGGCATCCCCCTGCGGATCCACCAGCATCACGCGGTCCTGCTGATACCCCTCGGACTCATAGCTGCGCTCCAGCCAGAATTTGAAGCCTTCCTCTCCCTGGGCGGCCATGCGGGAAGTGCCGCAGCCGGAAAGGACCAGTGCGGATAGCAGCAGGGAGGTAAAAAGGGTTATGGACGGTCTCGTATCGGTTAAGGCTCAGTTTATTTCCGCCAATTTACGAAAAAATGGCCGTACTGCCAAAACCGTCAGTGCACCTGGCGGTCTCCGGAGGTGAAATAGACCTTGGGAACGGGGTCGGTCCGGTATGCGCCGTAACTCTGGTTAAGGTTGAGTTGGAATTCGTTCCAGGGCACCATCACTTGTTTGTAGGTGCCGCTGGCGGCGTCATATTCCGTCCGGATCAGCTGGGGGAAACGGTCCGGAGAAAATGGGTGCTCGAAAGGAGCAGGCCCCGGGGTTTGGGAAAAGACGGGCGGGATGGAGGGGTTGACGGGCGGCGTAAGGAAAAGCCGGGCTACGAAAAGGGCCATTTTCTGGCCCTGGGAAAGCTTGGGAGGCCGATACCAGCGCAGATACTCACTAACGGAACCCGAAACACTGGCCGATATCATGGCGTTGATCCGGGCGGCCCGCTGCTCCTTGGTCTCAAAGGGGAATTCCATGGAATGGAATAAAGGCAGGCCCAGCGAGGAAGACAGGGGGGACAGCAAAAGCGGGGAAATCTGTGGCCGGGTCCTGACGCTGTCCCTGTCCATCTGGGGGACGTCCAGGGCGGTAACCGAATAATCCTGCGCCTTCAGGAACAGGGCACAGGCCAAAAGCAGCACAAGCGTTAACAGCAGACTTTTCATACCGGGCGGTTTTTAACTCAAAAACCGTACCGCAGGTCCGGAAATACCTTATTTCCAGCTGATGAGTCCTTGGATTACGGCATTGGAGAAACCGGCCTCTTCCATGGCGTTGAGACCCTGGATGGTGATGCCGCCGGGAGTGGTCACGCGGTCAATCTCCTGTTCCGGATGGGTGCCGTGGGCGTCTACCAGATCCACCGCTCCCTTCATAGTTTGAAGGACTGCTTCCAGTGCCTGGGCGGGATACAGGCCCAGCTGCACGCCGCCTTCCATGGCGGCTCTGGCATATCGCAGCGCGAAAGCGGTTCCGCAGGAGGCCACCATCATGCCTGCGCCCAGCTGCTTTTCGTTCACCAGGAGGGTCTTTCCCACGGTGTTGAAAAGGTCCAGGAGGCACTTCCGGCTGGATTCCGTGCCGATGACTTCGTTCGCGAAAGTCATGCTCTCACCCAGTTCGATGGCCAGGTTGGGGATAACGGTATAGACGCCTTCCGGTGCCACATCGGCCACCCATTTTTTGAGCTGCTCTCCGGGAATACCGGCGGCTAAGGAGAACAGCAGTTTCCCTTTAAAGTGGGGGAGCATCGGCTCCAGCACCTCTTTCACCAGCCAGGGTTTCACGCCCAGGATGATGATATCGGCCCACTGGGCCGCCTGGACATTGTCCAAAGTGGCATGAAGGCCGATGGCGGTGTATTTTTCCAGGGTTTCCCGGTGCTTGGCGGTAACGGTGATTTCCACCCCGGGGCAAAAACGGGAAAGGCCCAGCGCCGTAGCGCCGCCCATGTTCCCCGCACCTATGATGGCAATTCTCATGGATATTATTTTGTGATTCCGTCGGGATTCGAACCCGAGACCCACAGCTTAGAAGGCTGTTGCTCTATCCAGCTGAGCTACGGAACCGGTTTTGCGGCTGCAAAGTTAGTGAAAAATACGTAAACGGCAACACCTTAGCGTTCCGACAGGGACAGCAGGAGCTGCAGCTGCTGATTTACCGCATCGGCAAAGCTGAATTCGCCTTCTCCGATGGGACCGGAGAAGGTGTCCACCACCACGCCTTTCTCATGTACGATGGACAGGGACTCGATGCCTTCGGAGAGGCGCCGGAGCTCTTCCAGGGTGGGGAATACGTAGACGAAATTAACGTCGTCCCGGGTTTGCTTGAGCTCAATCACGGAGCCGTCCTTGAGGGTGAAACGCACGGGGGCGTCGTACTCGAAATGGTAGGAATCCTCCGTGCCCAACATGAAGGCCAGGTCTATGTCTTCCGTGTTGGTATTTTTATAGTACAGGTGCGACAGGATAATGTTATACGGGAAGCGGTCTCCCTTGCCCACCACCGGGTTGGAGGTGTTCATGATGCTGTTCAGGTTGTCCGTATGCCCGGCCAGGGTGGCCTGGAGCTCCACGGTGCTGTCCGCCGCTTTCAGGATGGCTTCGCAGTGGCTCTTGAGGAGTTTCCCCATGGCATCGTCTTCAAAGTTGGCCTGAATATAATCGTCCGGGTCCCAGCCGGTAACAATGTCCACGGACTTGATACCACGGATCATCTTCTCCATGTCTTCCGGTTCCACGGCATACTTGAGCCGGTTCCAGAACAGGCCATTGTCCAGCCGGCGCTTGGTGGCCGAATCCTGGCCGATCTGCTCCAGCCGCACAATCTTTCCGCCGGGAAGGTTGACAGCCATTTTAACGCCCTTGGGCACTGCGGTGGCGTTTTTCTGCTCCAGATTCATATACAGCACATACAGGGTGGATCCGTCCGGGAATCCCACCAGTTCCACGCGGGTCCACACCGGGACGTTCCCGGCTTCCAGCAGCTGATAGTCCGTTGAGATATGGGTCATGCCTTCGCTCCGGTAATTGGTGCGGATTTCCTGGGCTTGCAAGGAGATGGAGGCCAGCACAGCGGCGGCCAAAACTAAAAGCTTTTTCATCCAATTCTAATTTTCCATCGGCAAAGATACATTTTCTATGCCAAAAAATCACTATATTTACGGACACTAATCCAATAATACTATGTATCAATATACCCAAGTGAAAGAGTCTGTTGCCCTGGGAATGGAGGTAAAAGGGATCAAACGCTATATCCTCAGCCTGGATAATCACGTGAGCATAGTGGAGGCTCTTACGGCTTTTTGTAAGGAAAAAGAGATCTTTGCCGGAAAGGTAAGCGGCCTGGGTGCCGTGAACAGCGCCACCTTCCGTTTCCTGAACCCTGCCACCCTCAAATATGTAGACAAGACTATTGAGGAGCAGATGGAAATTACCAATCTCACCGGCAATATCTCCTGCAAGGACGGAAAACCCTATCTTCATCTTCATATAACCGCCAGTCGGGAGGATTATACCTGCATCGGCGGTCATCTGCTGGATGCCCGCATCAACGGCGCCTGCGAACTGTTTGTGGAGGATTATTACCTCACCTCCGTCGGCCGCCGGCAGGACGAAGAAACCGGATTGAATATGTATAAATTCTAATACTATGACCTTTACCATGATCATTGAGCTGCTCATCGTACTGGCAGCGCTTTATGTGGGATCCCGTTACGGGTCGCTGGCCCTGGGTGCCATCTCCGGCATCGGCCTGGCCATCCTGGTGTTCGGCTTCGGCCTCAAGCCCGGTACGCCGCCCACGGACGTTATCTATATCATCATCGCCGCCGTCACCTGCGCAGGTACCCTGCAGGCGTCGGGCGGTATGGACTGGATGATCCAGATAGCAGAGAAGATGCTTCGCAAGCACCCGGACCACATTACCTTCCTGGGCCCGCTGGTAACCTTCTTCCTCACCGTGCTGGTGGGTACCGGCCATGTGGTATACACCATCATGCCCATTATCTGCGACATCGCGCTCAAGAAAGGCATCCGTCCGGAACGTCCCTGCGGCGTTTCTTCCGTGGCATCCCAGGTGGGTATTACCTGCTCGCCCATCGCCGCAGCCGTGGTTGCCTTTGTAACTATTTCCAACACAAATGGTTACATGGTAAGCATCCCGCAAGTGCTCATGGTAACCATCCCGGCCTGCCTGTTGGGCCTCATGTGCGCCGCCCTGGCTTCCTACAGGCGGGGCAAGGACCTGGACAAGGATCCGGAATTCCTCAAGAGAAAGGCCGATCCGGAGCAGTATGTATACATGTACGGCAACACCGCCACCACCCTGGACAAGGTTATCACCAAAGAAGCCAAGGCTTCCGTATTCATCTTCCTGGGCTCCCTGCTGGTCATCGTGGCCTTCGCATTCTGCCAGATGATCCATGTGGGAGAGCAGACCCTGGCCCAGGCCATCAACCTGCCCAAGATGAATATCTGCATCCAGATTATCATGCTCATGGCCGCCGCCTGCAACATCATGTTCTGCAAGGCTGCTCCCAAGAAGGCCGTGGGCGGCGCCGTATGGCAGAGCGGTATGGTGGCCGTGGTAGCCATCTACGGAATTGCCTGGCTGGCCGATACTTACTTCGGCAACTACATGGATCAGATGAAACTTATGCTGGCCGATCTGGTTACCAACTACCCCTGGAGTATCGCCGTGGTGTTCTTTCTGGTCTCCGTGCTCATCAACAGCCAGGGCGCCGTGGTGGTGGCCATGCTGCCGCTGGCCTATGAGCTGGGTATTGCCGGACCGGTGCTGCTGGGAGTCCTTCCCAGTGTGTACGGATACTTCTTCATCCCCAACTATCCGTCCGATATCGCCACGGTGAACTTCGACCGTTCCGGAACTACGGTAATCGGCAAATACCTCCTGAACCACAGCTTCATGATGCCGGGCCTTATAAGTGTAATCGTGGCCACTGTGGTGGGCTATTTGATAACCAACGTATTCTTTGCGGGGTATTTCGCCAGCTTTATCCAGTAGAAAAGATAATTTTTATTATCTTTGCATGATTATTCAAGAATAACATTTGGTTTTATGATACTTTCCAAGAGATGGATGGCCGCATTGGCAGGCCTCTTCTTCCTCTGCGGCGCCGCATGGGCCCAGAGCATGATGTCGGATGAGCAGGTGCTGGAATATGCCCAGCAGGGCCTTGCAGAAGGAAAAAGCCGGGATGAACTGGTGCAGGAACTGGCCCTTCGCGGTGTTAACCGCGCCCAGGCCGAAAGAGTTTTCGCCCTGTATCAGAGCCGCCAGGCCAATAATTCCAATATGCCGGAGCTTAGAGAGGACAGCCGCAGCCACGTTGTGAACCCGCTGCTGGATACTACTGCTTACGAACCGGTGGCTGCGCCCGCAACGCCCCAGGTATACGGCCGTAACATTTTCAACAACAGAAATCTTAATTTCGCTCCCAGTGAGAATCTGGCCACCCCGCGCAATTACAAGCTGGGGCCCGGAGATGAGGTAATTATAGACATTTTCGGCCGCAACCAGACCACTCTGCGCAGCACCATTTCCCCGGAAGGCAGCATCAACGTGGATTTACTGGGACCGCTGTATTTGAATGGCATGACGGTGGAGGAGGCCAATAACTACCTCCGGAAGCGCCTTTCCCGGATTTATGGCGGTATGTCGGGCTCCGGCACGGATATGCGCCTGAGCCTGGGCCAGATCAGAACCATCCAGGTGAACGTTTTGGGAGACGTGACCAATCCCGGTACTTATCAGCTTTCGGCCTTTGCCACGGCCTTCCATGCCCTTTACAGGGCCGGCGGAATCCAGGATCCGGGTACCGTCCGTAACATCAAGGTGGTGCGCGGAGACAAAGTGGCCGGACTGGTAGACGTTTACGAGTTCCTGCTCAAAGGTAATTCCGGCAGCGATATCCGTCTGGAAGAAGGGGACGTCATCCTGGTATCCCCGTATTCCTGCCTGGTAACGGTGGAAGGCGGCGTCAAGCGCCCCATGCAGTTTGAAATGAAGACCGGTGAAACCCTTGCCAACCTCATTGAGTATGCCGGCGGTTTTGCTACGGGAGCCAATCAGTCCTTTGTCACCGTAATCCGCCAGGACAACAAGAGCTTTGAAGTCCGTACCGTGGAAGAGGCAGACTACGAGTCCTTTACCCTCAGAAGCGGAGACCGCATTGAAGTGGGTGAACTGCAGTCCCTGTTCCAGAACCGCATTGCCATCCATGGCGCAGTTTATTTCCCTGGAACTTATGAACTGGGAGAGGTCCGTACCGCCAAGGGTCTGGTGGAAAGGGCCGGCGGTCTGTTGCCGGAAGCCTTCGGCAACCGCGTGGTTATCAATCGTGAGCATCCGGATAAGACCAAGGAGGTTTTCTCCGTGAATCTCTCGGATATCCTGGATGGCAAAGCTCCGGATTTTGTTCTTCAGAACAATGATGAGCTGTATATTGCCAGTAGCTTTGAACTCAAGGACCAGGGAACCATGACCATCTCCGGTATGGTTAAGCAGCCCGGTTCTTTCCCGTTTGCAGAGAACACCACCATCGAGGACTTCATTATCCTGGCCGGCGGTTTGCAGGACGGTGCTTCCACCTCCCGTGTGGATGTAACCCGCCGCAAGAAGGATTCCAACGGTACGGTGGCAACCAACGATATCGGCGAGCTCTATTCCTTCCCCATTAAAAACGGTCTGGTGGCCGACGGAGACCGCTCCTTTGTGCTGGAGCCCTACGATGAGGTGGTGGTTCACAGGAGCCCTTCCTATAACGAGCAGCATCACTTTACCGTGAACGGAGAGGTGAACTTCCCGGGCACCTATTCCCTCACTTCGCGCGAGGAAAGGATCTCGGACATTGTAAAGAAGGCCGGTGGATTAACCCAGTTCGCCTATGCCGATGGCGCCCGCCTTATCCGGGTGGCAACGGAGGAAGAACTCCGTATGGCCAACGAAATGGTGGATATCATTGAACAGAAACTGGATACCACGGACGTCAATGCCCGCCGGGCAACCAATCCCTCCTTCACCGTGGCCATTGACCTGGCCAAGGCCCTGGCCAATCCGGGCGGGGATGAAGATGTGATCCTGCGGGAGGACGATGTTCTGGAGATTCCGGTCATGAGCAATGTGGTGCGCATCCACGGTGCCGTGAAGTATCCTACAGCCGTGAACTACGACGGCTCCATGAAGGCCGGTGCGTACATCAAGGCCGCCGGCGGATATGACGAACAGGCTCTCCGCTCCAAGGCTTATGTGGTGAACATGGGCGGCCGCGCCAAGAAGCTCCGTTCCTGGACCAAGATTGAACCGGGCGCAGAAATCTATGTGCCTTTCAAGAAGAAGGAGAAGAAGGAATTCAACTATGCGGCCGTAAGCGCCATTGCCGCCGCTGCCTCTTCGCTGGGTACCATGTCCATGACAATCCTGTACATTATCAATTACACCAAAAAGTAATCGGCCATGGAAGAGTATCAGAACAACAATCCCGGAATTCAGGAAACTTCCGACGAGCTTGAGATTGACTGGATGGGTATCTTCACCAAGATTCTCAAGCACTGGAAACAGATATTCCTCATTTCCTTCATTTTCGGTGTTCTGGGCATAGTGTCTGCGCTCACCATGACGCGCAAGTACAATGTGACCATGACCCTGGCTCCGGAAGTGGCCAACCGTACCTCCAGCAGCCTTAGCAGCATTACCAGCATGCTGGGCTTGAGCGGTGCCACGCTAAACCCGGGCACGGATGCCATGAACATCACCCTGTTCCCGGAGATTTGCCAGAGCACTCCGTTCCTGGCCGGCCTGCTGGATGTTCCCCTCACTTCCTTCGTTTCTGAAAAGCAGAAGGAAGCCGGCGTGCAACCCATGCACACTACGGTCTATAAGCATTTGTCCGGCGAGGACAAAGAAAAGAAGGGCCTCTCCAAATGGCTGGATTCTTTAAAGAAGAATAAGGACGAAAAGCCTTATACCGGTGTGGAAGATGCCACGGAGCTCAGTCCCAAGGAGGCACGCGTCGTCAAACGTCTGGGTCAGAGCGTATCGGCCGATGTGGACAAGAAAACCGGCGTCACCACCATTTCCGTCACCATGGACGACAGGATGATGGCCAAACAGCTGGCCGATACGGTTTGCAACCGCCTGCAGGTGTATGTGTCGGATTATCGCACCAAAAAAGCCATTGCAGACTACGAGTATTACGTAATGCTGGCCGATGAGGCCCATGCGGATCTGGTACAGAAGCAGAATGCTTATGCCCGTTCCGTGGACTATGACCGCAGCGTTTTCCTGCAGAGTGCCCAGTCGGAAAAGGAACGTCTTCGCAGTGAGGCTTCCCTGGCCAACGAAATCTATTCCCAGATGGCCCAGCAGCGTGAACTGGCCCGGGCCAAGATCCAGGAAGAGAAGCCGGTTTATGCCGTTGTTCAGCCGGCCACCTTGCCTCAGCAGGCAACCAACAGCCGTGCAAAGCGCGTCCTCATCTGGGGCTTTGTGGGCTTTTTCCTTTCCCTGGCCTGGTATGGCTTTGGCGCAGAATTCTTCAAGAAAATGCGTACCGACGTAAAGGAGAAGCTGGACAAAGAGTAAAGGCCCTTTTCCGTTTTGGCCGGCTTTTTGCTAAAGTGGTGTAAAAACACCCTACAGCCATGAAAAGAATAATGAATTTTCTGTCAATGGCCGCGATAGTGGTCATGGCAGCCGCCGGATGCACTAAATACGTTCCGTTCTATCCCGGAGGTGGTGATAATCCGGAGAATCCTTCCCGTCCGGGCGGAGGCCAGGGCGGCAATGAGCAGGGAGGCGGAGAGGTCACTATCAAGGAGTGCACCAACTGGGGCCTCAATTATGTGGGTCGGGCCGATTATAAGGAGCAGGACGGAAGCGTGTCCCGCGTAGAGGAATTCCAGTTCAACTATCCTGGAAATGCGTATTTCCTTGTCCGCAGCATTACGGACGAAGATTTCAAGGCTTGGTATAACAACGACGTGAAGGAGTTCATGAAGGGAGAGGTGAACGATGTGGTTACCACGGCCAAGAACAACAAAGTAGAGTTGTCCACCCTCCTGTTTGACCACTCCACCGGAACCGTGTATTTTGACATGCTCATCCACGGAGAGTATACCACTTATATGATTGAGATCTCCAAGAATGGGGAGATGACGGGCAATTATGCCAAGATCCGTCATACCGTAGTGGAAGAGCAGGCGGTGGAAAGCTACCTCAAGTGGCTGGGAAAATGGCATGTGGGAGACGGTTATGTGGGATACGACATTACCATATCGGCCTGCGAGAACAACTATCTGTACTACGTGGACGGCTGGGAGACCGGCAGCGCCGTACAGGAGCAGATGAACATGGAACGTGACTGGATCTTTGCCCGCTACCGCAACTCGGACGGCAACCTGTACTTCTACGGCCAGTACCTGATGAGCTATGACGACGAGGCTCTGGGCACCTATGTGGATCAGATGTTCGTTGGAACCTATCTCACCAGCAGCTCGGATTCTAACGGTATCGTGGACGAGGAAGGTGCGGACTATAATTACGACATAGCCCATGCCAAGATTGCCGATAATGGCAAGATCAGCATCGTTCCGGAGTCCTTCACCTTTGACAATGGATTCGTTGCCACCTACCACACCATGCGCTATTCCCGCTTCTGCTATGACGAGAGCAACTGGGCCCACTACAACAACAGCGGCGTTCCTTCCCTGCCGCTGGTGATGGAGAAGATGCCGGGAACCGGTGCTACGGCCCTTAAGCCGGCACAGCGCATTGCTTCCAAGGCTGCACTCCGGCGCGTCCAGCTTCGCAGGCACGTTCCCAAGCAGACCAGAACTTACAAGGCAGAATAAAAAATTTAACGGTCCGGTTTACAGCCGGGCCGTTTCTTTTGAAAATAGTCAAATAATTGTTAACTTGCGTTAAATTGCATGATATCAATTATGAGACCCCTGTTTCTAACCAATACTCTCACCCACAACAAGGAGCTTTTCAAGCCCATCCACGAGGGCCACGCCGGCATGTACGTGTGCGGACCCACCGTGTATGGAGATGCCCATCTGGGCCATGCCCGGCCCGGGGTCACCTATGACGTCCTGTTCCGTCTCCTTAAATATCTGGGCTATAAGGTGCGCTATGTCCGCAACATCACGGACGTGGGCCATCTGGAGCACGATGCCGATGAAGGGGAGGACAAGATTGCCAAGAAGGCCCGCCTGGAGCAGCTGGAACCCATGGAGGTGGTGCAGTATTATACGGAACGCTACCATGAGGCCATGCGCCTTCTCAACGTGCAGTCTCCTTCCATAGAGCCGCGTGCTTCCGGCCATATCATCGAGCAGATAGAGACCGTGAAGAAGATCCTGGAGGCCGGTTATGCATACGAATCC
>JAIKYL010000126.1 GCA_024683255.1 Bacteroidales bacterium
GGCTCCTTCACCTCCGCCATCAAGCAGCACAAGGGCAAGTTCGAACAGGCCGATGGCGGCACCCTCTTCCTGGACGAGATTGGCGATATGTCTCTCGCCGCGCAGGCGAAGGTCCTCCGCGTCCTGCAGGAGCGCAAGATCTCCCGCGTGGGCTCCGACAAGGACATCACCGTGAACGTCCGCGTGGTCTCCGCCACGAACAAGAACCTCGCCGAGGAAATCAAGAAAGGCACCTTCCGCGAGGACCTCTATCACCGCCTTAGCGTCATCGTTATCAAGGTCCCCACCCTGGACGAACGCAAGGATGACATCCCCTTGCTGATCAACCACTTCCTGGATCAGATCTGCTCCGAAACCGCGATGCCCCGCAAGGAATTCTCCCCGGAAGCCATCGACCTCCTCGTGAAGAAATCCTGGACCGGCAACATCCGCGAGCTCCGCAACGTCGTCGAGCGGCTGCTCATCCTGGGGAACAACCCGGTGAGCGTGAAGGATATCGAGGATTACGTGATCTAGATTCCCGGTCGAGCCGGGAATGACGCCAACGAAAAAGCCGGCCCTCGCGGGTCGGCTTCGTTGTCTGGAAGTGAAAACCTTACTTCACGCGCTGGCCGTAGGAACGGTCGGTGGTGTTGACGGTGATGACTTCGCCGGTCTCGATGAAGAGGGGAACCATGATCTTGGCGCCGGTTTCCAGGGTGACTTCCTTCAGGGCGGAAGTGGAGGCGGTGTTGCCCTTCACGGCGGGCTCGCTGTAGGTGACCTCCAGGGTTACATAGGTGGGAAGCTCGCAGGTGAGGCAGCGCTCTTCGGGTTCGGTGAGGAACATCATTTCCACACGCTGGCCTTCCTTCATCAGGTCCGCGTTTTCCACCACGTCGTGGGGAAGGGTAATCTGTTCGTAGGTTTCCTCGTGCATGAAGTTGAAGGCCTCGCCGTCGTCATAGAGGAACTGGTAGGGCCGACGCTCCACGCTGATGGTGTCCAGCTTCACACCAGCGGTGAAGGTGTTCTCCAGGATGCGGCCGTTTTCGAGGTTGCGCAGTTTTGTCTTGACAAAGGCCGGGCCCTTGCCGGGTTTCACGTGCTGGAAGTACACCACAACGCAGGGTTTGCCGTTGAACATGATGTACATTCCGTTCTTCAGGTCAGCAGTTGTTGCCATAAAAAGGTATTTAAGTTAATTGTTACTTCGTAATAGCCCACAAAATTAACGATTTATCACTTTTTCTGCAAATTTTCTTTTACAGTGGCTTTTTTCTATGGAGGCAATGGTGCCTTCGGTCTCATAAACCGCGGTCTGGCAAGAAGCGTTGAGGCCGAAGGCCGATAGTAAGTCCCTTCCCCGAGGGAAGGGATTTAGGGATGGGGTAACGTTGACGGTGTATCCGGCAACTCAATATACAGCGGTTTGCCGCGATATATTGAGTTGCTGGATTTTGTATGTCTCGCCGTTGGGGGCGGTGGCATAGATGGTTACCTGGAAGAGTTCTCCGCCGGCGTTAAGCTGACCGATCAGGTATTTTTTGTTGGATTCCGACGCCCGGTGGGTTACCTCGAAGGAACGGGGCGTATTGGCGCTGAAGAAGGAGCGGAGGATTTCCCGGGCCTGTTTTTTGGAACAGCTGCGGGTGGACGAAATTACCGTAACGTCCATATTTTCCGCAAACCAACTGGAGAGGGAATTGACGTCTCCCTGGGACAGATAACGGGTGATGGAGGAAAAGACGGCGAATTCTCCGTCCTGGTTCTGTGCCTTGGCGGCAGTTCCCAGAAGGAGACCCGCCAATACCAACAATATGCTAAACCATTTTTTCATCCGAGGCATTTTACTTGCAAATTTCGCGCCGAAAACAAGACTCTCCCGGTGTTTTCAATTTAAGTGCAAAATGCTTACATTTGTGGATAGTTATTGCCGCATAAGATGAATCTCTCGCTCCTCACCGTTGGCAAAACGGATATCCAGTGGGTTAAAGACGGCCTGGACGTTTATGTATCCAGGTTGCGGCATTATGTTCCCTTCTCCGTCACGGAGATTCCGGAACTCAAGAAAGTATCGGCCCTCACGGAGGCCCAGATCAAGGAAAAGGAAGGGGAGCTGATCCTTAAGCAGGTGGGACCCGCCGATATCCTTATCCTGCTGGACGAACGGGGCTTGCAGCAGCGTTCCGTGGAATTTGCCCGCTGGCTGGAAAAGCAGATGAACCAGGGTGCCCGGAACCTCATTTTCGTCATCGGAGGCGCCTACGGCTTCTCTTCGGCGGTGTACGAGCGGGCCAACGGAAAAATCTCCCTCTCCCCCATGACCTTCTCTCACCAAATGGTGCGCACAATATTTGCAGAGCAGCTCTACCGGGCCTTCACCATCCTCAGGGGTGAACCTTATCACCATGAATAAACACAGGAGAATATGGGAAACGGTGTCCGTCGTGCTGGTCATGGCGGCCGTGGTGCTGTTTGCCGCCTCCCTGTTCATGGGAATCGGCCGGGCCAACGCCACATCGGCATCGGCCGAACTGGGGAGACGGGTGGAACGCCGCATCCATACGCTGGAGAACTATATCCAGAAAGCGCTTTCACAGGACAGGGCGGAATGGATGCAGCTGGACGGGCTGCCGGAAGACATGGTAATCTACCGCTACGTAAGCGACTCCCTGCAAAGCTGGGCCCACCAGTTCCCCATCCGCAGCGACGATATCCGGGAGCGCACCCTGGTCCAGCGCCTGGGAGATACCCGCAGCGAATCGGCCTCCCCCCTGGAGGACGTGACGGAGAACTTCACCTATATGAACCTGGGACCCAAGTGGTTCCTGCTCAAGTGCGTCTATGACGGGGAGGTCCGTATCATAGCCGGTCTGGAGATCATCAACGAAATGCAGGCCGGGAGCATCAATGGCGTCAACCGGCATCTGCTCACGGGAGACCTTTATACCATCCAGCCACTTACCGCCAGCGTGGGCGTGCCCGTGTTGGTGGACGGGGAGCCGCTGTTCAAGCTTTCGGAAGAGAGCATTTCGGAATTCGCGCCCCGCCATTCGGCCCTGCTGTGGCTGGCCATCGCCCTCCTCATCGCCGGCGGCCTGCTGTTCCTTTCCCTGCATCCCACCCCCTTCTGGCTGGGAGTTTCCCTCCTCATCCAGGGCGGTCTGCTGGGCTGGATGTATTTCTACGGGCGCCATATCACACAGGAGTCGCAGCTGTTTTCGCCGCTGCTGTATGCCGACGGCCAGTTCCTGTATTCGCTGGGCGCCGTGGTGCTGGTGAACCTGGCCATCATCCTGGTGGTGCTGGACCTGTATCTGGTCCGCTGGCAGCTGCTGAGGGCCGTCAGGGAACGCAGCCGATGGGTCCAGGGCCTGCTGGCCGCCCTTAGCTTTTTCTTTGTAGCGGCCATCGTCCTGTACATCCATTTCACCTTCCGGAGCATCGCCATCAATTCCGACGTGTGCCTGGAGCTGTACAGGGTCCAGATCCTGAGTTCCTATACCGGCATCGTATACCTTTCCTTCCTGTTCCTGGCCCTGTCGGTGCCGCTGCTGCTGCAGATGGCATCCCCCCTGCTGCGCTCGCTCTTCGGCCTCCGCTACAATTTCTTCTCCGGAAGGGCCCGCCTCATCTTCGCTTTAGTGACCGGCCTGTACTTCGTGATCGCCTCCTCCACCCTGGGTTTCCAGAAGGAACAGCGGAGGGTGGACGTGTGGGCCAACCGCCTGGCCATGGACCGCGACGTGGCGCTGGAAATCCAGCTCCGCTCCGTGGAAGGGGCCATTGCCGAAGACCAGATGGTGGGTATGCTGTCCGTGCTGGACAACAGTGCGGAACTCATCCGGGGCCGCCTGGTGAGCGCCTACATGGGCCGTATCGCCCAGGATTACGACATCTCCGTGGTCCTCACTTCCAACCGCGCCGTGGCCGACCAGCTGTTTGCCGAAAGGATCCGCAGCGGGGTACGCCTGTCGGAGAATTCGCATTTCTTCTATAGCAGCATCGGCAGCGGACGCGTGTCCTATACGGGCCTGTTCTCCTATTATGTGGCCAATTACGGCTCCTCTTCCCTGCTGGTGAAGGTGGAATCCAAACACAACCGGGAAGACCGGGGTTATCTCAGCCTGCTGGGTATCGCGGATCCGGGCAGCGTAACCCTGCCTCCCACCTACTCCTGGGCCAAATACGTAGACGGGCACCTCATCCAGTACAAGGGCTCCTATGCCTATCCCACCCTCTTCTCCGGAGACCTCAAGGACAAGTCCGTCTCCTCCACGGACGGCCACGTGGACATTGACGGATGGTGCCATTTCGTGCACAGCGTCTCGGAGGACGAAGTGGTTATCCTTTCCCGTCCCAGTACGCAGGTGACAGACTATGTGGTGGAGGGATTCCTCTTCGCCATCATCGCCTTCATCATGGTGAGCGCCCTTATCTGGCGCCGCCGTCCGTCCCAGGGACGCCGCTATTACCAGACCCGGATAAGCCTGGTGATGTATGTGTCCCTCACCCTCACGCTGGTAGCCATGGCAGTCTTCAGCGTCTGGTTCGTGTACAAGCGGAACAACGAGGACATGCAGAGCATCATGACCTCCCGCATCAACACCCTCCAGGCCATGCTGCAGGAGCAGGTGCGCCTGGTAGAGGCCGATGACATCCGCACGCCGGCCGTGCTGGATGCCGTGGAAAGCGTGGGCAACAACCTCCGCTGCGACATAACCCTCTTCGAGGCCAGCGGCCGGATGGCGCTGAGTACCACGCCGGAAGTATACGACAGGATGATCCTGGGCCATCGGCTGGACGACCGTGCATACTATAACATAGTCTA
>JAIKYL010000230.1 GCA_024683255.1 Bacteroidales bacterium
CCACGCGGCACGGTTTTGCGGATACCAATGACGGGAAGCCTTTCCACGCCCGTTTCGACCGGCGTCACGTGCTCAATGCCACCGCACAGTGGCGCGGCCTCAGCGCTACTTTCATCCTGCAGAGTGGCCACTGGGAGAACGACGCGGCCGCAACTTACCCGATGCACGTGCCGGGGGGCACCTGGCAGGCCGATTATTACTCCGGGGTGAACAACTACCAGATGCCCACGGTGATACGGCTGGATCTGGGCTACCAGTTCGGTTTCAAGACGGGCGCGCTTGAGCACCAGGTGAATGTGGGCGTGTGCAATGTGACCAACCACTTCAACCCCTTCATGCTCTACTTCGACACGCAGACGGAGTCCTGGAAGGAAATCGCCCTCCTCCCCATCCTCCCCAACTTTAGCTGGCGGGTGTCGTTCTGATTCCGGCCCAGCAGCATCGGGCGGCACACCCGGCGCTCCCGGCACTTCCGAAACCGGCCGACACGTCCAACTCCCCCTGGCACCAGCACTTCCGGTACGTGGCATTACGCAAAATCGGGTAAAAACGCGTAATGCAGTGTTCTGTATCCACCTCTCCCCAAAAGAGCGACTACCTCTCCCAAACCCTCCTTGCTTCCTGCGACGGAAGTTACATCCCCATCAACTTCCGCTATCACAAGGGCTTGAGAATGGTCTTGGATGCGGCGCAGTATCGGGAATAGACTTTCCGAAAGGTGTTGGCTCTGATTAAGTGACCTGAGAACCTGGATTAGGCGAGTCTTAGAGGTCAATTCTTAGCGCCAGGGGTTCCTGGGAAAGGTTTTTGGGGAGGGTTACCGTAACCTTCCCATTTTTGACGGTGGTTTTCAGTTTTTTGCCGTTATTGAGGAGGACGACTTTCCCCTTGGGCAGGTTGCCGCTCCATTCCAGGGTTTCCGGCAGGGTTTCTCCGTCGGGGAGGGCATAGACCGCATAGAGGGTCCGGCAGTCCTTGCCGGCACTGAACCAAAGGTTTCCGTCGTTATAGTTTTGCGTGATGCGGGTGCCGTAGATGGCCTCTCCGCATCGGCCCAGCCACTCACCGATCTCTTCCAGCAGTTTCTCGGCCCGGGATTCAATAATCCCTTCTGGCGTGGGACCTACGCCCAGCACCATGCAGCCACCCTTGGCAACAATCTCTGCCAGCAGGCCGATGACCTTGCGCGCGCTCTTGTACGGCTGGTCCTTCACCCAGCCCCAATCGTTCCCCAGTGTGATGCAGGATTCCCAGGGGTGCGGGATTTGCTTGTCGGGTACGCTTTGCTCCGGAGTTTGGTAGTTCTCATTGGGGCCTTCGATGGTGCGGTCCACGCACAACAGACCCGGACTCACCCTCCTGGCTTCCGGCAGAATGTCCGGCAGTCCAACCTGCTCCCCGGCAATCCAGCCGCCGTCCAGCCACAGGATGTCCAGCTTTCCGTATCGGCCTCCGGTGAGCTCCTTTAATTGATTCTGGGTATAGGTCACATACTGTTGCCACCAGTCCGGATGCATGTCCACCTTGTAGTTGATGTGCCGGTTGGGGGTGGCGTAATAAGGGTTCCAGAAGCCTTCGCAGTGCCAGTCCGGCTTGGAGAAATACGCTCCCACCATGAAGTCCTGCGCCCGGAAGGCGTCAAAGACGTATTTGGCCGCATCGGCCTTGGGATTGTCCTTGAAGGGGCCAGCTTTGGCAATGGAGAAATCTGTATACTGGCTGTCAAAGAGGCAGAAACCGTCGTGATGCTTGGTGGTGAAAATCATGTACTTCATGCCGGCTTTTCGGAACACCTGAGCCCACTGCTCCGGATTGAAGTCTACGGGATTGAACTCTTTGGAGAGGCCCCAGTACCACTGCTTGTAGCCTTCGTAGGTGCTGCCCTCCGGCCGTACAATCCAGTCCTCGTTGCAAAGGTTCCAGGACTCCACAATCCCAGGCACAGAATACAGCCCCCAGTGCATCAGGACGCCGAATTTGAGGTCCCGCCACTGGTCCAGCTTCTCCAGCACCGCCGGGTCCTTGGGCCAAACATATCCGTCCGTGGTATTGTCCTGCGCCCGTGCCTGCAGGCCGATAAGCGCCGCTACAAACAGTATGATTATCCGTTTCATTTTGTAAAGATACAAATAATTGGCGAAACCAGCGGCAGGGTGCTTTAGAGAAAGAAAATAGTCAAAAAATTAACACAAATAGTTGCATAACTAATTTTTTTAGCTATATTTGCAACAGAAAACGTTATGCATATGAGACGCCTCACCAAAAAAGAAGAGATTATAATGAGCCACTTCTGGGAGAAGGGCCCGCTGTTTGTAAGGGAGTTACGGGAACTGTACCCGGAGCCCAAACCGCATTTCAGCACGCTCAGTACGCAGGTGCGCACGCTGCAGGAGGACGGGTTCATTGACCATAAGTCGTACGGACCCACCTATCAATATTTTGCCAAAGTGACGCGGGAAGATTATAAACAACGCTCGCTCATTGGCCTCATTGACAAGTATTTTGACAATTCTTACATCAATGCCGTATCGGCCCTGGTGAAGGAGGAAAAGATTTCGGTGGAAGAGCTCAAAGAGCTCATCGATCTTATTGAAAAGGAGAAATAACCATGCTCTCATTCCTTATATATGAAGGTAAGGTGGCGGCGGCGCTGCTGGTCTTTTATCTGTTCTACCGTTTCCTTCTCAAGAAGGAGACCTTTCACCGCTTCAACCGTGTTGTGCTGGTGGGAACTGCTGTGCTCAGTTTCCTGCTGCCGCTGTGCATCATCACCATTCATAAGCCCATGGAAATTACTTCTGTAACGGTTCCCATGGGACTGGGAGAGGATATAGCCATGGATCTGGTGCCCATGGCTCCGGAGGCGGCATCGGTCCCCTGGTGGCCCCTGGCCCTTGCCATCCTTTTCTTTGCCGGCGTGGCCTTTGTGCTGGTCCGTGTGGCCGTTTCCATCCTTTCCATTACGCGAATTGTCCGGCAGGGAGAATGCGTCCGGAAGGAGGATGACTGCAAGATTATTGTCACCGAGCGGGATATAGACCCCTTCAGCTGGATGAAGTACATTGTGCTATCCCGGAAAGATTGGGAAGGAGAGCACGAATCCATCATCACCCACGAGAAAGCCCACATTGGCTACG
>JAIKYL010000098.1 GCA_024683255.1 Bacteroidales bacterium
GCCTTGCGGCTGGCGTTAATGTCCAGCACGCCTGCCAGCACGGCAGGCTGGTTGGCCACCACGCCCACGCTCCGGCCGTTCATGTGCGCGAAGCCCACTATGATATTCTTGGCAAAGTCCTTGTGCACCTCGAAGAAGGCACCGTCGTCCACGATGCTCTTGATTACCGCGTACATGTCGTAGGCCTTGTTGGGATTGTCCGGGACAATGCTGTTGAGGGAGTCGTCCACGCGGTTCACCGGATCGGCCGTTTCCTTGAAGGGAGCGGTCTCCATATTGTTCTGCGGCAAGTAGCTCAGAAGTTCTTTGATGGTGGCGATGGCCGATTCTTCATTATCGGCAGCAAAATGGGCCACGCCGCTCTTGGTGGCATGCACCGTGGCGCCGCCCAGCTCCTCCTGGTTCACATCTTCTCCGGTGACGCTCTTTACCACGGCAGGGCCGGTGAGGAACATGTAGGAGGTATTCTTTACCATGAGGGTGAAGTCCGTGAGGGCGGGGGAATACACCGCACCGCCGGCGCAGGGACCCATGATTACGCTGATCTGGGGGATGACCCCGCTGGCAAGGATGTTGCGCTCGAAGATCTCCCCAAAGCCGGCCAGGGCGTCGATCCCTTCCTGGATGCGGGCTCCGCCGGAATCGTTAAGGCCGATGAAGGGCGCTCCGCTGCGGACGGCCAGGTCCATAACCTTGCAGATCTTTTCGCTCATGGTCTTGGACAGGGAACCACCGCTAACGGTGAAATCCTGGGCGAACACATACACCAGACGGCCGCCGATGGTACCGCAGCCGGTAACCACGCCGTCTCCGTCCGGATGGCTCTTGTCCATGTCGAAGTTGGTGCAGCGGTGCTGGACGAACATGTCGTATTCCTCGAAACTGCCCGGGTCCAGCAGCTTCTCCAGGCGCTCGCGCGCTGTGAGCTTGCCTTTGGCGTGCTGGGCCTCAATGCGCTTCTCACCGCCTCCTAGACGGGCTTTGGAGCGCCGTTCCACCAGTTTCTGAATGTTTTCAGATTGTATACTCATATTATTTGAACATTTTATCTACGTCTTTCACCGCGTCCGGAAGGGCGAATACGGCCACACGGTCGTACGCCTCTATGCGGGTGTGACCCACGGCAATGAAACTTTCTCCTCCCCGGATGATGCCGCCGATGATGGCATCTTTCGGGAATTCGATATCCTTGAGGGGGGCCTTGGTAATCCTGGAGTCCGGTGCCGCGGTGTATTCCAGCACCTCCGCATCCGTTCCGCTCATGTAGCGCACGGAACGGACCTTGTCGCTTAGGGTGAACTTGAAGATGCGGCTGGCGGTGATGAGCTTCTTATTGATGGTGGAGTCCACGCCCATTTCCTCGGCCAGGCGGATGTATTCCAGATTCTCCACCTGGGCGATCACGCGCGGAACGCCCATCTTCTTGGCCACCACGCAGGCCAGGATATTCACCTCGTCGTTGCCGGTGCAGGAAAGCACGGCCTGGAAGCTCTTGATGTCCTCTTCCAGCAGGAAGTCCGAATTCCGTACATCGCCGCAGGTTACGCTCACCAGGTCCGGAAGGTCTTCCGACAGCTGCCGGCAGCGGGCGGGGTCTATGTCTATGATCTTGATGTCTTCCAGTTTTTGGGCTGCCAGGCGTCCGGCCACCATCTCTCCTATTTCGCTGCCGCCCAGGATGAGCACCCGGCGTACCTCTATCTTGTCCTTTCCCAGGTACTTCATGAGCACGGGAACCCCTTCCCGACGGGAAATCACATAGAGGTAGTCCATGTATTTGAAGGGCGTATCGTAGCGGGGGATGATGGTTACACCGCCTCGGGAGATGGCTACGATGCGGAAATCGGCCTCCGGTTCGGCGGTCTTGACGGTTTTGGCGAATTCCGCCACGGACATTTCCAGGAGGGGGGAGTCGTCGTCCAGCTTGAACACCGCCAGCTGCAACTTGCCGCGGGCGAAGTCCATGGACTCCGTGGAGGCGCTGTGCTGGAGCATTTCCACAATCTCGTCACTGGCGCTCTTTTCCGGGAAGAACAGCATGTCTATGCCCAAGTCCTTGAACAGCAGTTTGTTCTCCGGGGAAAGGTAGCTTTCGTCGTCTATGCGGGCCAGAACCCGCTTGGCGCCTATCTTCTTGGCCAGCAGGGCGCTCACTATGTTCACGCTCTGCGACTGGAAAGGATTCACGGCAATAAAAAGATCCGCCTTGGCGCAGCCGGCTTCCCGCAGCAGGGCGATGGTGGAAGGAGGTCCCTGGACCGTGGAGACATCGGCCGTAGAGGTGAGTTTGCGTATACGCTCCCCATCCTCGTCTATGACGGTGATTTCATTGGACGCGTGGCTTAGCATCTTGGCAAGATGCGAACCAACCTGTCCGGCGCCTTCTATAACAATCTTCATTTTTTACAAAAATAAAGAAAAAATGTTTAACGTTACCCCCACCCGAAACCCCTCCCCTCGGGGGAGGGACTTAACCGCTCTTTCCAGCAAAAGACAAATATAATAATTATTTTCCAAATAGTCCTTTAGGGACTATCCATCCATTGTAAATCCCTTCCGGTTTTGCGGGATTGGGCAGCAGTTCTCCGGGTTTGCGGAGTTTGCGGTACTCCCGGTGGGCTTCCAGCACGGCGCGGTAGAAGCTCCATTTGCCCTGCAGCAGGAACATTAGGGCCGAGCAGCCGTCCAGGCA
>JAIKYL010000144.1 GCA_024683255.1 Bacteroidales bacterium
TCCTTGCACTGGCGGCACCGCTGGGGCTTCGGGCGCAGGAGGCGGCCAGAAAGGCCATTCCGGACGATGTCTTCTATCTGATGCCGGAATTCTGCCAGGGAGTTGTCTATCTTCGCGGACAGGCTCCCGCGCAGGGCAAGATGAATATCTGCGCGGTGGACAATACCCTCCGCTTCCTTGACGAAGACGGGACGGAGCTGGAAGCCTCCGGTGCCGATAATATTGTCAAGGTGCAGCTGGACACGGTCTGGTTCCTCCGGAGCCGGGGCATTTTCTACCGGATGTACCCCGCCACTTTCGACATGGGCGTAGCCCTCAAGCGGGATGTGCGGGTTCAGACGGACACCAAGCAGGGCGCCTACGGTGGCTCTTCCCAGACCAGTTCCATCCGGGAATACAGCTCCTTATATACGGAATCGGGGATCTATAAACTGAATACCAACAAAACCTTCCCCTATCAGGTGTCGGAGACCCTCTTCCTGTACAAAGGTGAGGGCGTGTATCCTTTAACCAAAAACAATCTTAAAAAGCTGTTCCCTGGCAGGAAGGCCGATATAGAGGCCTGGTTCAAGGCCGGAAACTCCCTTCCCAAGACCACGGAAGACGCCGTGGCCCTTCTCTCTTCCTGGGCTGAAGAAAACTAGAACAGCTTTCCGGTGGTGAATTTATCCCGGAGACCCTGGAGCTCGTCGGTGGTGGCGGGCCGGTTGAGTGCAGCCTTGCGCTCTTCCTGGAACTGGGCTTTCAGGCGGGAGAACTGACGTTTGGTATCCAGCGTGAAGTCTCCGCCTTCAATCCAGGCAAAGTACGAAGGCTCCGTGAGCCAGACTTCCCGGGCCGTCTTGCCCTTGTGCTTGCCAAAGCTTATGATGGCTTCCCCTTCATCGTTCAGGTACAGCCTGCCGGCATAGTCCACCGTACGGGGCCGGCCGGCCACGCTGGCCAGGAAACTTACGTCGTTCTTAAGCTTATCCGGATACATATCCAGCTGACCCTTAAGTACTTCCATGGTGGCCACCGTATCGGCCTCCGCCGTGTGGGCGTTTTCGAAATCCTCTCCTCCGCAGTAGAAACGGTACGCGGCTTTAAGGTTCCGCGGCTCCATGTAATGATAGATGTTCTGCACGTCCACCATGAGTTTGGCATGCAGGTCCACCTCTATGTTCTTATGCATGAAAAGCCGGACGCGCTCAATTTCTTCCGCCAGCATGGGAAGGTCGAATTTGGCCGAATTGAAACCGGCCAGATCCGCATCCGAGAGCCAGGAGACCACCTCGTCCACGCAGTCGCAGAAACGCGGGCAGTCCACCAGATCTTCGTCCTTGATTCCGTTAACGGCCGATGCGGCCGGGCTGATAGGGAACTGCTTTCCCGCCACATAATCCCAGGGCTTGAAGCGCCAGGTCTTGATACGGGTTTCCCCGCCCGGCAGCGCCTTCACAAAGCTGAGTTCACAGATACAGTCCGTTGAAATATTCAGTCCCGTACTCTCTATATCAAAAAACAACAGCGGTCGTTGAAGATTCAGTTCCATATGAAAAAATTTTGAGCCCCGTAGGGGCGATAGTAAGTCCCTCCCCCGAGGGGAGGGATTTAGTGTGGGGGTAACGTGAGTGAAACGGATTCAGGAGCCGTAGGCTACTGGATCATGATGGGCATTAAGATGCCACAAACCTTTTCCGTAGCTGCTTCTTCTTCTGCGGGGAGGATGAGGGCGGCGCGGCGGGCGTCGGCAAACTTGATTACCAGGCTGTTGCAGCCCATGTTGGCCAGGATTTCCGTGAGGAAAGTGGACTTGAAGCCGATGGAAAGTTCGTCTCCCTGGTAGTTGCAGGAGATCTTTTCATAGGCGGCCAGGGCGAAGCCCAGATCCTGTGCGCTGATTTCCAGCTGACCTTCCTTGAGGGTGAACTTGATGTGGTTGGAGGCCTTGTTGGCGCACACTGCCACACGCTTTACGGTGTTAAGGAGCAGCTGACGGTCTATCTGCAGGATATTGGAATTGGCCGTGGGGATTACATCCCGGTATTTGGGATATTTGCCCACTACCAGGCGGCAGATAAGCGTCGTGCTGCCGAAGGTGAACTGTGCGTTGGTGTTGTCGAAACTCACTTCCACCTTCTCGTCTTCCTTGTCGATGATGGAGCGCAGCACGCCGGCCGGCTTCTTGTGCAGGATGAAGGAGGCCTTCTCCGGGGCCTTTACATCTCCGGTGGTGTAGCAGATGAGCTTGTGGGAATCCGAAGCCACCAGGGTGGTGCTTTCCGGTGCCATGTCGAAGAAGATACCGTTCATGGCAGGACGGATTTCATCGTCGGCCGTGGCGTAGATGGTGCTCTGGATGCCTTCCACCAGCGTTTCGGCCGGGAATTCCACCTTGAGGGCGTCTTCTCCGGTGCTCTTGATCTCCGGATAATCGTCGGCCGGGAAATACGGGAGTACGGAATTACCGCTGGCCCATTTGCACTCGAACGAGCTGTCCGTGGTGGTGGCGATGGAAAGCGGCTGGTCCGGCAGTTCCTTGAGGAGGTCCGTCATATGGCGGGCGGGCACGGCAATGGCGCCGTCTTCCTCTGCGCCTTCCACCTCAATGGCGGTGCGGAGGGTGAGTTCCGAGTCCGAAGCCGTGATTTCCAGCTTGCCATCTTTGAGGACAAACAGGAAGTTCTCCAGGATGGGAAGCGGAGACTTGGAAGGGATGGCCTTGGAAACGTCCAGAAGGGCTTTCAGGAGATTGTTGCTGGAAATGTTGAGTTTCATATTGTGTCTGTTTTTCTTGACAATGTTAGTTAGCAGACAAATATAATCATTTTCTCCGAAAATGCCTAATTTTTAACGATGTCTTAAAGCCAATTCTTTTTCCAGGTCCGGGAGGGATACATCCATGCTTTCCAGAAGGACAAGAAGGTGATACACCAGGTCTCCGGCTTCGTAAATGAAGCGCTCCCGGTTGCCGTCCACGGCCTCAATCACCGCTTCGCCGGCCTCTTCCACCACTTTTTTGCCGATGGCCTTGGGCCCCTTGATGAACAGTTTGGAGGTGTAGGAACCTTCCGGCAGTTTGGCGTGCCTGTCCTTGATGAGGGCCGATAAGCTCCGCACAAAACCTTCGTCCTCCGCCGTGTTGAAGCAGGCGGTGGTGCCCCGGTGGCAGGTGGGGCCGTCGGGCCGGGCCTGGATGAGGAGGGTATCCCCGTCACAATCGGCCCACATTTTTACGATATGCAGGAAGTTGCCGCTGGTTTTTCCCTTGGTCCAGAGGCATTTACGGCCCCGGGACCAGAAGGTTACAAGCCCTTCGGCCGCACTTTTCTCAAACGCTTCTTCATTCATGTATCCCAGCATGAGCACCTTGAGGGTGGTAGCATCCTGCACAATCACCGGGAGCAAGCCGTCTCCGGTCTTTTCCAAATTGAAATCACTGAATTTCATCTTACGTTAACATTTGCGGCTTTGAGGGCCTGTTTTAAAAGCGGAATGGGAATCTCCCCGTAGTGGAAGATGCTGGCGGCCAGGGCGGCATCGGCCCGGCCCACGGTGAGTACGTCCACTATGTCCTGTACGGAACCGGCGCCGCCGGAGGCGATGATAGGGATGGAGAGCATGGAACTCAGGCGGGCGTACACCTCACAGGCATAGCCGGCCTTGGTGCCGTCGTGGTCCATGGAGGTGAAGAGGATTTCCCCGGCACCCCGTTCCTGCGCCTCTGCAGCCCAGCTGAAGAGTTCCCGGTCCGTGAAGCGGGAACCGCCATGCGTGGTGCAGATCCATTTACCGTCCATGCATTTGGCGTCAATGGCCACTACAACAAACTGACTGCCGTATTTGCCGGAGAGCTGCTCAATGAGGGAAGGGTTGGCCAGGGCGGCGCTGTTCACGGAAACCTTGTCGGCCCCGGCATCCAGCAGGCGCGCGGCGTCTTCCAAGGAGCCGATGCCGCCTCCCACCGTGAAGGGAATGTCAATTTCCCGGGCGATGCGCTCCACCAGGGCGGCGAAAGTCCGCCGGCCTTCCCGCGTGGCGCTGATGTCCAGGTACACCAGTTCGTCGGCCCCGTCGCGGGCATACTGGGCGCCCATCTCTACGGCGTCACCCACCTCGCGGAGTCCCTCGAAGTTGATGCCCTTTACCACCTGGCCGTCCTTTACGTCCAGGCAGGGGATTATTCGTTTTGCGACCATAACTGAATGTCTTTGAGGGTGATACGATTCTCATAAAGGGCCTTTCCAACAATGGCCTTCTTAAGGCCTGCCGAATCCAGTGCCTGCAGGTCCTCCAGGGAGGATACGCCGCCGGAAACGGTGAATACTATGCCGGGCCAAGCAGCTTGGAGACGCGTATAAAGGCCGATGGAAGGCCCCTGCAGCATGCCGTCCCGGGCAATGTCCGTTACAATGCACTCACGGAGTCCCAACGGAAGGAAACGCTCCACCAGTTCATCAATGGTAAGCTGCGCCTCTTCCAGCCAGCCTTTTACGGCAATCCGGCCGTCCCGTACATCGGCCCCCAGGATCATCCGGGTACCGAAGCGGTCCAGCCACTGCTCAAAGAGCTCCGGCTTCAGAGCCGCCACGCTGCCGGCGATGGCAAGGGTGGCTCCTGCGGAAAAAACGCTTTCCAGGGCTTCTGTGTTTCCGATTCCGCCGCCCCATTCCAGCTCACAGGAAACAGCTCGGGCAATGGCTTCCAGCGTGGCAAGGTTGCAGGGAACGCCCGCCTTGGCCCCGTCCAGATCCACCAGGTGGATGCGTTCCACGCCTGCATCGGAGAAACTCCGCGCCACGTCCACGGGAGAGCCGTCATAGGTCTTTTTCTGCCCGTAGTCTCCCCGGGTAAGGCGCACGCAGCGCCCGCCGATTAAATCTATAGCCGGTACAATCTTAATCATAGCGCCAGGAAGTTTTTAAGGATGGCGGCACCCACGTCTCCGCTCTTTTCCGGGTGGAACTGCGTGCCGTAAAAGTTCTCCCAGCGCAGCGCGGCGCTGAACAGCGTATCTCCGTGCCGGCAGGTGGCAATGGTATCCGGACAAAGCTCCGGATAATAAGAATGCACAAAGTACACAAAACTGCCGCTCGCCAGGTCCTTGAACAGCTTGCTTTCCAAATTGCCAATGCTGTTCCACCCCATGTGTGGCACCTTAGCAACATTCTCGACAGGAGAAAACTTATGCGAAGCATCGGCCTTATTATTCGCGTAGCAGAAGTTTTCTCCTGTCGGAAACCTTCGGACCTTTGTGTCAAAGATTCCCAAGCCTTCCGTAGGGCCTTCCTCCGAAGCCCGGCAAAGCACTTGCAACCCCACGCAGATGCCCAGTACCGGCACCCGCAGGCTCCTTATCACCTCGCACAGCCCGCGTTCCCTGAGGTTCTCCATGGCTTTTGCCGCATTGCCCACTCCGGGCAGTATCACCTTATCGGCCGATAAAATTCGCTCCGGCGAGGCCGTGAGTTCAAATTCCGCCCCCAGCCGGGAGAGGGCGTTTCCCACCGAGCGGATGTTCCCGGCGTCGTAGTCAATGAGAGCAATCATAGCAGTCCTTTGCTGGAAGGTAAATCGTAACTGAACACATTGCGGCGCACCGCCTGTTTCACCGAGCGGGCAAAGGCCTTGAAAATGCCTTCCGCCAGGTGGTGGTTGTTCTCCCCGCGGGCCTGCACGTAAAGATTGGCCTGCATGGCGTTGGAGAGGGATTTGAAGAAGTGGTGGAACATCTCCGTGGGAACGTCGCCCACGTATTCGCGCGTGAACTGAACGTCCCACACCAGCTCGCTCCGGCCGCCGAAATCCAGCAGCACCAGGGCGCGGCTCTCGTCCATGGGCAGGGCGAAACCGTAGCGCTCGATGCCCCGTTTGTGGCCCAGAGCCTGCCGCAGGGCTTCTCCCAGGGCAATGCCCACGTCCTCCATGGTGTGGTGTTCGTCCACCTCCAGGTCTCCCTTGCAGCGGATTTCCAGGGCCAGGCCTCCATGAGTCACCAGTTGGTTAAGCATGTGATCCAGGAACTTAAGACCCGTATCTATGGCCGATGCCCCCTTGCCGTCCAAGTCCACCCGCACATAGATGTCCGTTTCGGCGGTCTTCCGCGCGATGACGGCGCTGCGCTCACTGCTGCGGATGGTCTCGGCCACCTCCGCCCAGCTCATCTCGCTTACCAGAAGCGCCCGGGCGCCCAGGTTTTCGGCCAGCTTGCGGTCCGTCTCCCGGTCCCCGATTACCCAGGAAGCCGCCAGGTCGTAAGTACCGTCCAGGTACTTGCCGAACATACCGGTACCGGGCTTTCGGTTGGGAGATTTTTCCTCCGGGAAGGACGGATCAATGAGGATGTCGTCAAAAACAACTCCTTCTCCTTCAAGCGTTTTCAATAGCAGGTTCTGGGCCGGCCAGAAGGTTTCTTCCGGGAAGGCTGGTGTGCCCAGGCCGTCCTGATTGGAGGCCATTACCAGCTTATATCCCAGCCCTGTGAGGGCTTTGAGGCCTGAGATGGCCCCGGGGACGAATTCCACTTTTTCCAGGGCATCTATCTGCTCGTCGTAAGGCTCTTTGAGCAGGGTGCCGTCGCGGTCTACAATAATGACTTTATTCATAGCGGGAGAGGGATTGAATAAGGTTGTCGTTTTCACGGGGGGTTCCTACGGTAATGCGGAGACAGCCCGCACAGAGCGGTTGGCGGGAACGGTTCCGTACGATGATGCCATCGGAAAGGAGGTGCTGATAAAGCCGATCCGGGTTGTCTACCTGCACCAGCAGGAAATTGGCATCGCTGGGCCAGACCTTCTTCACAAAAGGGAAAGAGGGGAGCGTTCCGGCAAGGCGGGCGCGCTGGGCCACAATCTCCGCCACATTGTCCTGCACGGGCATTTCCAGGGCGCGGAAAGCGGCCTCCTGGGCGGCCTGGCTGATGTTGTAGGGATATTTCACCCGGTTCATCAGGTCAATTACATAAGCGTTTGCATAGGCCAGTCCCAGGCGAAGGCCGGCCATGCCGTAGGCCTTTGAGAAGGTCTGCAGCACCACCAGATTGGGATATTCCAGCACCTTCTGCCGAAGGCTGCCCTTTGCGCTGAAATCGGCATACGCCTCGTCCAGCACCACCATACCGGGAAAGCACTGCACCAGGTCCATCAACTGAGCGGGATCAAAGGCATTCCCGGAAGGATTGTTGGGGCTGCAGAGGAAAAGGAGCTTGGTGTTCCCGTCGGCAGCGGAAAGGATGGCGTCCATGGGGAGGGAAAAGTCCGGTCCCAGCTGCACGCCGCGCACTTTTACGTCGTTGATATCGGCCGCCACGGCGTACATACCATAGCTGGGCACTATGGCCACGGCGTTATCCTGTCCGGGCGTACAGAAGATGCGGAACATGAGGTCGATGGCTTCGTCGCTGCCGTTACCCAGGAAGATGTTCTCCACCGGCAGGCCTTTGATGGCCGATATCCGCCGCTTCAGGGCCTTCTGCCGCGGGTCCGGATAGCGGTTGAAGCCGATGCCCTCATACGGGCTTTCGTTGGCGTCCAGGAAAATGTCCGGTGCGCCCTGGCATTCATCCCGGGCGGTGGAATAGGGGGAGAGGCTGCGGATATTGGACCGCACCAGTGCTTCTATCTTGTTCATAACCTTACTTTTACGGCGTTGGCGTGGGCATGGAGCCCTTCGGCTTCGGCCATGGTGACAATGGTCTTGGACAGGCCGCGGAGGCCTTCCGGGGTAATCTCCTGCAGGGTCATCTTGCGGTAGAAACTGTCCAGGTTCACTCCGCTGAAGGACCGGGCCCAGCCGCAGGTGGGAAGGGTGTGGTTGGTGCCGGAAGCATAGTCTCCGGCGCTTTCCGGGGTGTAGGGACCCACAAAGACGCTGCCGGCGGCGGTAATGCCATCGGCCACCTTCCAGGCGTCTTTCATGGCAATGATCAGGTGCTCGGGCGCGTAGGCGTTGGCAAAGGCAAGGCGGTCTTCCCGGCTGTCAAATACAAAGGCGCGGCTCTTTTCCAGGGCCTGCAGGGCAATGGCGCTTCTGGGCAGGAGAGTCGTCTGCCGCTCCACTTCCGCCAGGATGCTTTCGCAGGTGCGGGCCGATTCACACACCAGCATCACCTGGCTGTCGGGGCCGTGTTCCGCCTGGGAAAGGAGGTCTGCGGCGGCAAAGGCGGGCGGGGTGGTCTCATCGGCAAGCACCATCACCTCCGAAGGGCCGGCGGGCATGTCTATGGCCACCGTTCCGGCGCTCAGCAGCTGCTTGGCCGTGGTCACGTACTGATTGCCCGGGCCGAAGATCTTATCCACCCGGGGAACGCTCTCCGTGCCGTACGCCATAGCGGCGATGGCCTGGGCGCCTCCCAGTTTGAAAATACGCTTTACACCGCAATAGGATGCTGCGTAAAGCACTTCCGGGCAAACTTTCCCATCCTTTCCGGCGGGGGTGCAGAGAATGACCTCCGGACATCCGGCGATGGCGGCGGGAACGGCCAGCATGAGCACGGTGGAAAAGAGGGGAGCGCTGCCGCCGGGGATGTACAGACCCACCCGGCCGATGGGGACGGGCCGCTGGACACAGCGCACGCCGGGGCCGGTGAGAACGCAGATTTCGCGGGGCTGCTGGGCCTCGTGGAAAGCACGGATGGCACTTTCTGCATCGGCAATGGCATCCTTGACGGCGGGACTTACGGCCTCGCAGGCGGTACGGATTTCCTCCGGAGTCACTTCGATGGCCTCCATCGGCCAGCCTTCAATTTCCAGGGATAGTTCCCTGAGGGCTCCGTCTCCTTTTTCCTTGACGCGGGAGAGGATGGCTTCCACGCGCTCCCGCACCACCGGATTATCGGTGGCGGGACGTCTGCAAAGGGCCTCCCAGCGTTCCCGGGATGGGTTTGTCTCTATGCGGATCATGACTTACGGAATGATTTTATCAATGTTCAGAACCAGGATGCCCTCGGCCCCTATGGCTTTGAGCTGCTTTACTTTATCCCAGAGATTGTCCTCTTCCACCACCGAGTGCATGGAGCACCAGCCTTCGGCGGCCAGGGGCATGATGGTGGGGCTGCGCATGGCGGGGATAATACGGATGGCTTCGTCCACGGAAGCTTTGGGAATGTTCATAAGGAGGTACTTCTTGCGGCGGCTCACCATGGCCGAATCTATGCGGAACAGCATTTCCCTGAGGATTTCTTCACCTTCCGGGGAAAGCTTTCCGCTGGAGATGAGCACGGCTTCCGAGAAGAACACCTTCTCCACTTCCTGCAGGCCGTTGGCCACCAGCGTTCCGCCGGAGGAGACAATGTCGAAGATGGCATCGGCAATGCCTGCTGCTGGAGCCACTTCCACGGAGCCGGTGATTACCTGTACCTTGGCGTCAATGCCCTTTTCCTTGAGCCAGTCGCCCAGGATCCGGGGGTAGGAGGTGGCAATCCGTTTGCCGCGGAACCACTCCGGACCGTCGTAGCCGGCCCCTTTGGGAACGGCCAGGGAAAGGCGGCAGGCGCCAAAACCCAGTTTTTTCACTATCTCCACGGGAAGGCCCCGCTCCACCACTTCGTTCAGGCCCACGATGCCCAGGGCGGCCGTGCCGTCGGAGACCACCTGCGGGATGTCGTCGTCCCTCAGATAAAGCAGTTCCAGCGGGAAATTGGGTGCTTCCAGGAGGAATTTCCGGTGCGAGTCGTCCAGGTCTATGCCGATTTCCCGGAGCAGCGAAGTGCTCTCGTCGCTCAAACGTCCTTTTGATTGAATTGCGAGTCTTAACATAAAAAACTTATTCCTTTTAAAAAACTTCATCCCTATTATCAACCTTTCCCCTTAAGTCCCACGGGCCCTCGCCCCCTTTTGCCCAACGTTACCCTCTCCCTAAATCCCTCTCCTCAGGAGAGGGATTTACTATCGCCCTGCGGGCTCCACCAGGTTAAGGAAAAAGAACAAAAAAACAGACTGTATCGGATTCCGGCAGTCTGTTATATACTATCTATTATGCATACGGATAACCTACCGGACCTGGGGGGAACGGTGGTGATGATGGTATGCGCTCATTCTTGTCATCTGCCACAAAGTTATTAAGAAAAATTAAGAATCCAAATTATTCTGCAAAAATGTTCGTCTAAAATTCGTCTAAAAACTGTGACAAAAACAGCCGCTGGCATATCTTTTGAGATGCCTACCCGGGCTCCATTAGTGTTTTAAGCCTAAATGTCTGGAGCCCCGCAGGGGCGATGGTAAGTCCCTTCCTCGAGGGAAGGGATTTAGGGAAGGGGTAATGTAGATTATTATTTTTAATATTGAAAATATGAAAAAAGGTTTTTTAACTGTTTTGCTGTCTATTTTGGCCGGTGGGCTCACTGCCTATGCAGTGGTCCGGGCTTCGGAACCCAAGACCCCCGGTGTGGTTCGTGACAGCGAGGGCAATGCTGTGGAATATAGGACTGTCAATTTGGCAGAAACGGACTATCCGGATTTCACCTATGCGGCCGAAACTGCCGTGGAAGCCGTTGTGTATGTGGAAGTAACGGTGCAGAGCCGTTCCATGTACCAGTCCATTGACCCCTTCTTCCGTTTCTTCTTCGGCGACGAATACGATCAGCCCCGTTCCCGGGAGCAGAAGGGCAGCGGCAGTGGCGTAATTATCCGCCAGGACGGCTATATCGTAACCAACAACCATGTGGTGCAGGATGCTACCAAGATTACCGTAACGCTCAATAACAACGAGCAGTATGAAGCCACCGTGGTGGGCACGGACGCCGCTACGGACGTGGCCATCATCAAGATCGACGCCAACGGGCTTCCTACCCTCCCGCTGGGCGACAGCGACCAGCTGCGCCTGGGCGAATGGGTGCTGGCCATTGGCTCGCCCCTGGGAGCCCAGCTGCGCAGCACCATCACGGCCGGTATCGTGAGCGCCAAAGGCCGTTCCATGCCCGACAGCAGCGGAGAATTCAAGATTGAGTCCTTCATCCAGACGGATGCGGCCGTGAACCCCGGCAACTCCGGCGGCGCCCTGGTGAACAAGAAGGGTGAACTGGTGGGTATCAATACCGCCATCGTCTCCCAGACGGGTTCCTATACGGGTTACTCCTTCGCCGTTCCGGTGAACATTGTAAAGCGTGTGGCATCCGACCTCATCGACTACGGTTCCGTGAAACGCGCCCTGCTGGGAATCACTATGATAACCGTGGACAAAAAGTTTGCCGACGAAATGAAACTTTCTTCCGTAAGCGGCGTATATATTAACGAGGTTTTGAAGGGAAGTGCCGCAGAGGAAGCCGGCCTTGCCAAGAACGATGTCATTATTGCCATTGACGGCCAGCCGGTGAAAGATGCATCTTCCGTGCAGGCCAAGGTGAATGACTATCACCCTGGTGACAAGGCCACCATCAAATACATCCGCGACGGCAAGGAAAAGACCACCCAGGTCACTTTCCATGCAGCAGCTTCGGCCAACGGAGAGAAGGACATTGACGGTTCCGTTCTCTTCTACGGCGCCAAGCTCAAGGAAGCGGACAGCGACACGCTCAAGAAGCTGGGACTCCGGTCCGGCGTAGAGATTGTCTCTGCTGGTGAAGGCAAAATGGCCCAGGCGGGCGCTCCTGCAGGCGGTATCATCGTTTACATCAACGATGAACAGGTCTCAAAACCCGAAGACGTTATTGCGAAGGCGAAGAAGGCCAGCCGCGCTGTGTATGTAGAAGGCGTGGACAAGAACGGAAAGGCGTTCTACTTCGGCTTCGGCAAGTAAGGGACTGCCGCAGCATAGGCTCATTGATTACGGCCGGTTCCTTACCGTGGGAACCGACCGTAGTTTTATTTTAGATAGATGAGACAGTTAAAGATTACAAAATCCATCACCAACCGCGAGAGTGCGTCGTTGGACAAGTATCTCCAGGAGATCGGCCGTGAAGAGCTGGTTACTCCGGACGAGGAAGTGGAACTGGCCCAGCGTATCCGCAAGGGAGATCAGGCCGCACTGGAGAAACTCACCCGCGCCAACCTGCGTTTTGTGGTTTCGGTGGCCAAACAGTACCAGAACCAGGGCCTCAGCCTTCCGGACCTCATCAACGAAGGCAATCTGGGCCTCATCAAGGCAGCCGAAAAGTTCGATGAAACCCGTGGTTTCAAATTCATTTCCTATGCGGTTTGGTGGATCCGTCAGAGTATCCTCCAGGCACTGGCCGAGCAGAGCCGTATCGTGCGTCTGCCCCTCAACCAGGTGGGTTCCCTGAACAAGATCAACAAGGCCCTGTCCAAGTTTGAGCAGGAGAACGAGCGCCAGCCTTCCAACGAAGAGCTGTCGGAGATGATCGATGTCCCCAAGGACAAGATTTCGGACACCCTGCGCGTGAGCGGCCGCCACGTTTCCGTGGACGCCCCGTTCGTGGAAGGGGAGGACAACAGCCTGCTGGACGTACTGCCCAACGACGATTCCCCCAGCGCCGACAAGGGCCTGGTGAACGAGTCCCTGAATACGGAAATCGAGCGCGCCCTCAGCACCCTTACGGACCGCGAGCGTGAGATTATCAAGAGCTTCTTTGGAATCGGCTGCCAGGAAATGACCCTGGAAGAGATCGGCGAACGTTTCGGCCTCACCCGTGAGCGCGTGCGTCAGATTAAGGAAAAGGCCATCCGTCGGCTCAAGAGCCCGTCCCGCAGCAAACTGCTTAAAGGCTATTTGGGATGAGTCCGGAGGCATTTATTCAGCAGAAGGCCGCAGCGGCCATTCAAGCATTATATGGAACTGAAGTGGCGGAAACGTCACTTCAGGTTTCTGTTACCCGGAAGGAGTTCGAAGGGGACTATACCTTGGTCACCTTCCCGCTCCTCAAAATCACCCGTCAGGCTCCGGATGCAACCGGCAATGCCATCGGGCAGTGGCTGGTGGAGAACGTGCCGGAAATATCGGCCTTCAACAGCGTTAAGGGTTTCCTGAACCTGAGCTTTTCGCCCATGTATTGGAACGAGAGCCTGCAGGGAATTGCGGCCGATGAGAACTTCGGCCAGCTTCCTTCCACCGGAAAGCGCATCATGGTGGAGTTCTCCAGCCCCAATACCAACAAGCCCCTCCATCTGGGCCATATCCGCAACAACCTCCTGGGAGACAGCGTTTCCCGCATCCTGAAGGCTTGCGGCAACGAGGTAATCAAAGCTACCTTGGTGAACGACCGTGGCGTGCATATCTGCAAGAGCATGTATGCCTGGGAGAAGCTCTTTAACGGAGCCACCCCGGAGAGCACCGGCAAGAAAGGGGACCATCTGGTGGGAGACTGCTACGTGGCCTACGCCAAGATGGAGAAGGAACATCCGGAAGTAATTGACGAGGTGCACAAGATGCTGGTTCAATGGGAGCAGAACGACCCTCATGTGCGGGAACTCTGGTCCATGATGAACGGCTGGGTTTTCAAAGGATTCGACGAGACTTACAAAGCCCTGGGCATCTCCTTCGACAAGGTGGATCATGAGTCCGATACCTATCTCCTGGGTAAGGAATTGGTGCAGGAAGGCCTCCGGAAGGGCGTTTTCGAGACAGAACCGGACGGTTCCGTCTGGTGCGACCTAACGGCCGACGGCCTGGACCGCAAGCTGGTTCTCCGCGGAGACGGCACTTCCGTGTACATCACCCAGGACCTGGGTACGGCCGAGCGCCGCTTTGCCCAGTATAACCTGGATTCCCACGTGTATGTGGTGGGCAATGAGCAGGATTATCACTTCCAGGTGCTCAAGCTCATCCTGGGCAAGCTGGGCTTTGACTGGGCGCAGCGCATCTACCATCTGTCCTACGGCATGGTGGAACTGCCGGAAGGCAAGATGAAGTCCCGCGAAGGCACGGTAGTGGATGCCGACGACCTCATCCAGAGCATGTACGAGGAAGCCAAGAAGACCTCCGAGGAAAGCGGCAAACTGGCCGATATCTCCAATGAGGAGAAGGAGCGGCTGTACCACATGATCGGCTTGGGCGCCCTGAAGTACTTCATTATCAAGGTGGATCCCAAGAAGACCATGCTCTTCAACCCCAAGGAATCCATTGACTTCAACGGCAACACCGGTCCCTTCATCCAGTACACCCACGCCCGTATCTGCAGTATCCTCCGCAAGGCCACCGTGGCTTACGGCGCAGCGGACATCAAAGCCGATGCACAGCCTTCTGCCAAGGAAATTCGCCTGGTGAAACTGCTGGGCCTCTTCCCCGGAAAGGTGGCCGAAGCCGGCGCTTCCCTGAGCCCCGCCGTCATTGCGAACTATGCCTACGAACTGGCCAAGGAGTTCAACCAGTATTATCACGACACGCCCATCCTCAAGGAAGAGGATCAGGCTGTGCTGAAGTACCGTCTGGAACTCATTGAAGTGCTGGCCAGGACATTGCGTACAGCCATGGGTATGCTGGGAATTGAACTCCCGGAAAGAATGTAAAAGTGAAAAGAAAGTATCAGTCCTTCAAACGCGAAAAATTATGCCGATGCATTTGAAGGACTGATACTTTCTTTTAATTAATTCTATTTTTCAAAGTATTTCATTGTAGCGGAGAGAATCTCCTGTAGTTGGGGAGAGGTTTCCAGGGGGAAACCGAAAGCCACACAGCGGTAGCCATCGCCTTGGAAAGCGGTGGCTGCTGTTATTCTGGTCCCTTTGTAACGGAGCAGGGCCTTTGTCTTCTCCGAGGCGGGCTCAATGCCGTCCGGACTTTCCACGCGGTAGATAAGCGGGGACCATTCCCGGTTGTAGCTGACCACCGGGAGACGGAAGGGGGCGCCGCCCGCCGCATCGGCACTGCCGGAGGTGTCGCAGAAATTGGTAACCCACTTGTAACCAAGCACTTCCTGAATGAACTGCCGGGTGCTTTCCGGTGCTTTCTTCACCGGGAAAACCGTGGTCCATGCGTCCGAGCCAATGTAGGAGCCGGACAGTACCACGTGGCCGCCGCCGGAGGTGAAGCGTCTCAGTGCCACCTGCAGGGAATCCGAGAATACGGAATAGCGGTCTTCAACGGCTCCACGGCCGATACGGGTGGTGAGCTGCTTGCCGCAAATGAGGTCCACCGCAAAGGCGTCCGTCTGCCCGTGGAAGGCTTCCACGCTGGTGGATGCGAAGGCATAACCGGCTTTGAGCAGTGCCTTTCCGTGGGCGGCGGGGAAGTCGAAGGTATTTCCGGCTATCCGGGTTCCGCCCTGGTCCGTGAAGGAGCCGCCGAAACCGGGATTGTCGTCGTCGGTCCAGATGGCCGAGCGGTCAAACTGGTTCACGCTGCCGGCAAAGAGGATGTCCGTACCCCAGGGAACGCCGCTGTCCAGGTTGTCCAGGAAGCCCGCATAGGTGGGCGTATCGAACCAGGCGGGGGCCGATACTCGGGTGAAATCATTCACAATGAGCACTTTCCTGGCTTCGTTGGTGGGAAGGCCCACGGAGAGGATCTCTGAGGGGAAGCTCTTGCCGCCGTCGTTGCAGGCCACCACCTTGAAACTGTACAGATGGCCTTTCTCCAGGTTCAGGGTACAGGTAGTGTCCTTGATTTGCATGCCGGCGTCAAAGCCGCCGTCGTCCCGGCGGGTGTATACGCGGTAGTGACTAATCTTGGCGGTGGGTTCCAGCGGATCCGGCGTAGGGGACCAGTTGAGGACCGCCTTTCCGTCCCGGAGGTCTGCGCTGAAGGAGTGTACGGGAAGCGGCTGAACCACATAGGAACAGCCATAGCGGGCGCTAAGGTACTTGAGTACGCCTTTATAGACGGCCCGGGAAACCGTGAAACGGAACTGCGGGTCCAGGCCGTAGCGCATATCGGCAAAGTTCTGGTGGGAAAGCAGTTCCAGGAGCATGCCGGGAACGCCCGTGGTGCGGGCTTCGCTGTATGAACGGTCCCAGGTCTGGCGGCGGCTCCAGAGCGGCTCAAACAGCGCCCGGATGTCTTCCACCACCTGGGTCTGGACCTGGTCGCATAGCAGACGGCCGTTCATGCGGCTCTCTCCGTCTGGGTAAAGTTCTGAATTATCGTCCTTTAGGGTGTAGATGGCGAGGGTACCAACAATGGAATCGTTGGGGGTGATGCCAGCATCCGAGTGGAAAGCCAGCGAGAGGTCTATGGGGATGCGCCTTCCTTCCACGCCGGGGTTCACGCGGGAGCCGCCGGAGAGCTCCTGCACCCATTTTCCGCGGCCGGCGAAGTCCTTGGTGTAGTCGTTGTCCCAGTCGTCGAAGGTGTTCATTTCTATGCCGTTCCACTGCATCTGGTACAGGGCGCCTTCCACATAGGCGGGCATGCCGGACAGGCTGCCGCCGCGTGCCATCTTGCCCATACCGCCGCCGAAGCGTACCGCATCGGCCGTTACGATTCCGCTGCTGCTGCTCCGGCTGGTTAGGCGTACGAAACCTTTTTCACCCTTGTCAAAGGGGAAGGTGCCCAGGTACACCCAGGTGCCGCCGCCCATGCTCTGGTTCACGTGCAGGAGGCTTTCCCCACCCAGGTGGTGGACGGTATAGCGGGCGTCCGTGGTGCTACCCGGGAGGGTCTTATAGGAGACGTAAACGGCATAGTCGCCTTTTTCCGGGATATCGGCCCGCCAGATGATTTCTGAGTCGGACTGGTCTCCGGAGGTGGTTTTTGTCTGGCGCGCCGTGCCCATCCGGAAGGGATTCTCGTACATCTCATATTGGGCACGGAGGTCTGCAAATCCGTCTCCGGCATCCTCCCAATGCCCTTTTTCCTCGTAATAGCCTTCGCGGCGGAGAAGGCCCGTCCTGGAGTCTTCAAAGGCGTGGTCGTTGTCGCAGACCACCTCGTAAGGCTGCGGATCCCGCTCCCGTGGCGTGATAACTACCGCACCGGCGTTCTCCAGCATGGGAAGCAGGAAGGGAATCACATAGCTTTGGGTATAAAGGTCTTCCACCGTGCGGTGGGTGGCCGCCCGCTGCCATTCCCAGCGGTCCGTCTTGGCTTCCCAATAACGGCCGTGGCTTTGCCATAGGGCTATATGGCGTCCCTGGAGACCCTTGGGCCAGTTGTCGTCTCCCTGAACCAGCGGAACGGTTTTATTCCTGGGGTCTTCCACCTTGAGGGCGGTTTTGGCGGGGCTTCCGTTCCGGGTGAGTTTGGGCATGGGCAGGGCGGTCAGGTTCTGCCTTTTGGCATAAAGGGTGCCCAGCGTATAGCTTCCAAGTCCTTCTTTCCCAAGTGTTTGCAGCTGCTCACGCACCCAGGCCATGTCTTCCTGCCGCCAGGGATAATCGGCCAGTTCCTGCGAGAAATAGAAATCCAGCGCGCTGCCCCGCACGGTTACCTTCTCCAGTTTGAGCGGAGTGTCCACGCCGGTGCGGCGTTTGAGCCGCTGCTGCAGCGAATCCGTGGCTTCCCGGAAGGTCTTGGCCGACGGACGCTGCTGTGCCTGGGCCGATAAGGCGCCAAGGAGGAAGAGGGCTATGAGGAGGACTTTTCGCATGGGCGGTACTGTTTAACAATATCCCAGACCGTGACTAGGACTGTACTCAGGAAAAGGGCTATGCAGTCGGCCAGAAGGTCCATCCGGTCTCCGCTACGATAGTCTGTAAGGGTGGCCTGGCCCCATTCCGTGCCCATGGCCAGGAGGACGCCCACCACCAGGGTGCAGGCCCCGAATGCCAGGGAGGCGGGAACGGTGTTGGTGAAGCGGTCAAAGGCCAGGAAAGCCAGGATGGGGAAGGGGAAGAACATGCAGAAGTGCGCCACCTTGTCCGTGGGGATGCCCAGGATGGTGAACGGGACGTTGGGCGTGTTGTTAAACTGGCCGAAGCACAGCACCAGCACCACTGCCAGGTACAGGAAAAAGAGGATTTTGAAGAGTGTTCTCAGTTTCCGCTTCATGGCCTATAGTGCTTGCATGTTGTAAAGTTTCCTGTAATAGCCGTCCTGGCCGATGAGCTCCCCGTGCGTTCCCCGCTCCACAATATGGCCTTCCTGCATTACCACAATCTCATCGGCATTCTTGATGGTGGAAAGGCGGTGGGCGATGGCAATGGTGGTGCGGGTGCTCATGAGGTGGTCCAGGGCATCCTGCACCAGGTGCTCGCTCTCTGTGTCCAGGGAAGCGGTGGCCTCGTCCAGGATTAGGATGGGCGGGTTCTTGAGGATGGCCCGGGCAATGGAAAGGCGTTGCCGCTGGCCGCCGGAAAGCTTGTTGCCCCGGTCTCCGATGACGGTCTGGTATCCCTGCTCCTTTTCCATGATAAAGTCGTGCGCGTTGGCAATCTTTGCCGCAGCAATGACCTGCTCCTGCGTGGCTCCTTCCACGCCGAAAGCTATGTTGTTGAAGATGGTGTCGTTGAACAGGATGGGATCCTGGTTCACAATACCCATGAGGCTGCGGAGGTCCTTGACGGCCACTTCCCGGACGTCTTTCCCGTCAATGGTGATACGACCGCCGGTGACATCCCAGAAACGGGGAATGAGGTCCACCAACGTGGTTTTTCCGGCGCCGGATTCTCCCACGATGGCAATCATCCTGCCGCGCGGAATCTCCAGGTCTATATGGTTGAGGATGGGTTTGCCGTCTTCATAGGCAAAGCTCACGTCCTCCAGGCGGATGCTCCCGATAAAGTCCCTGAGCGGCAGCGGATGCTCCGGGTCTTTAATGTTGTTTTCGGCCTCCAGGATGCGGTTGATGCGTTCCATCGAGGCCATGCCCTTGGGAATGCTGTAGGTGGCGCGGGACAGCTCCTTGATGGGTTCTATCACCGAATACAGGATGACCATGAAGAAGATGAACTGCGGGGCATCCATGAATTTTCCGCCGAAGAAGCTTTCTCCGCGGATGATCATGGCGCCGCCCACCAGCAGCACGATGGCAATCATGATGGTTCCCAGGAATTCGCTCACCGGATGGGCCGTAGCCTGGCGGATGCTCACGCGGGAGAGTTTTCGGCGCATGTTGTCCGTAATGTCCAGGAATCGGCGGGACATCTTTTTCTCTGCGTTGAAGGCTTTGACCACGCGCAGGCCGCTCAGGGTCTCGTCCACCTGGCTCATGGTGTCGCTCCAGAGGGTCTGCGCCTCCAGGGAATTGCGCTTGAGCTGTTTGCCGATGATGCCCATCACCCATACGAAAGCCGGGGCGAAGACGATGGTGAAGGCCATCATTTCCGGGCTCAGGAAGGTGAGGAAGGCAAAATACAGGATTATGAGGATGGGATTCTTGATGAGCATGGAAAGGGAGGCCATGAGGGAATTTTCCACCTCCGAGACGTCTCCGCTGATGCGGGCGATGATGTCTCCCTTGCGCTCCTGGGAGAAAAAGCCGATGGGAAGGGCCAGGATCTTGTTGTAGATGCGGTTCCGGATATCTTTAACCACCCCGGTGGAAATGGGAACCATGACCGCGTTGGACCCGAAGTAGCAGGCCGTCTTGAGGGCGGTGAACCCAATCATGATGGCGCCCAGCAGCAGGAGGGTGTTCATGGCGCCGTGCTGGGCAATGTGCTGGGACACGTAGAAGTAAAAATTGTTCATGAGCGTGTCCTTAAAACTGTATGCCTCGCTGCCCCAGGGAATGAACTGGTACTGGGTGGTATCTACTTTGAAAAGGATGTTGAGCAGCGGAACCAGGACGGCGAAGGAGAAGATGTTGAACACCACCGACAGGATGTTCAGCACCACCGCTCCTCCCATGTATCCCTTATAGGGGGAGACATACTGTCTCATCATCTTGAGAAAATCGCGCATGCGGTTCCAACTGTTAACTTACAAAGATACATATTTCCCTGCATCTTTGCAACGGAGGAACGCTATAATAGCCGATGGAGAAAATAATAGATAATGCACACGCGACGGTACAGGAGGCTATAGTCCAGGGTCTCCGGCGTGTCGTGGGGCTTGTTGTTGTTGAGGGTGATGCCGGAGGTGAACATAACGGCGGGAATGTTGTGATCCAGGAACACGCGCTGCTCGCAGATGCGCCTGTAAAACAGCGTGGTGAAGTCCTTGCTGCCGTAATAGTCAAAGCCCAGGTCCAGACCCAGGCCCTGCTCCATGTTGGCGCGTTCCAGGGTTTGCCGATAATCGGCATTATCGTTGAGCAGGATCAAATAGTCCGGCCGATTCTTATGGATGGGGGCCAGGGAAGAACCCAGCTGGTCCAGATTCACCACCAGGGAGGCCTGGAGGCCGTTTTTGGTGAGGAAGGAATAGAGGGCATCGGCCCCGGCCATGCCCTGCTCCTTGGCGTCCAGCGCCACGAAGAGGAGGCTTAGGCTGTAGGTTTTCCCGCAGTCCCGCATCTGGGCGAACATCCGGGCCAGGCTCAGGAGGGCGGCTACGCCGGAAGCATTGCTGTCCGCTCCGGGATACAGGGTGCCGTTGAGGGTGCCCAGATTGTCCCAATGGGCCATGACCACTATGAACTTTTCCGGGACGGAACTGCCTTTGATATAGCCCATTACGTTACGGCCGAAGGAACCCTTGGAGGTGCGGAAACCGTGGAGGAAGGTGCCGGAGAGGGGTTCCAGTTTGCATTCCCGGAACTGTTCTTCCAGCCAGAGGGCCGTCTTCTGTGCCCCGGGCGTTCCCGTGGCGCGTCCGCCGGTTACCGGATTGCAGAGGAACTCTACGTGCTGGCGCAGCAGGGTGGAGTCCAGAACAGACTCTCCGTTAAGGGGACTAACGGTATAGCGGACCTGGGGGACGGGCCCGGCCATGGCGGAATAGGCCATGCCCAGGAGCGCCATAAAAAAAACAAATATTTTTGTTATCTTTGTCATTTGACGCGAAATTAGATATTTCAGCGCGGAAAAAGAAATTTTATGATGAAAAAAACCCTCATTTTACTGCTTTCCCTGCTGCTGGTTCCCCTGGCGGCCAGGGCGCAGTACGACAAGGACGTTTTCTCTTTCCGCGGCCGAAGCGCCCTGCAGGATGGCCGTCTGGCCGATGCGGTGGCCAATTTCAACATTCTGGCCCAGCTGGACAGCACAGACCACTGGACCTTCTTTTACCGCGGCATTGCCAAATACAACCTGGGCGATATCCGCGGTGCCCGGGCCGATTTCTCCACTTCCGTGCGCCTGAATCCCGTTTTCACCTCGGGCTATCATTACCGCGCCATTACGGAAAGCCGTACCGGAGACTACGATGCGGCGCTGCGGGACCTGGAGGAGGCTATCCGCCTGCGCCCCGGCTCTTCCGGCCTGTATTTCACCCGCGGCGTCACCTATTTCCTCAGCCGCCAGTTCGAGCGGGCCATCAAGGACTTTGACAAATACGTCCGTCAGGAACCCAAGGATCCTTCCACCTATTTGAACAGGGGAGCGTCCTACCTGTTTCTGGGAGATACCCTTAAGGCGCTGGAAGACTATGACCGGGCCATCAAGCTGGACCGCTTTGAACCGGAAGGCTATGTCCGCCGGGGCGCGCTGAAGGCTTCCCAGGGCTCTTTTGAGGAAGCCATGCAGGACTATAACCGGGCCCTGGACCTGGATTCCACCCTTACCCTGGCCTATTTCCAGCGGGCGCTTGTGCACTCGGAGCAGGGGCATCTGAACGAGGCCATGGCCGACCTTAACAAGGTGCTGGACTATGAGCCCGGCAACGCCCTCACCCTGTATAACCGCAGCCTCTTATCGGCCCAGGTGGGGGACTTCCAGGGCGCATTGTCGGACATGGACCGCGTGATTGCCATCAATCCCGGCAACGTGCTGGCGTACTTCAACCGCGCGGGCTTTTTCATTGACATGGAGCGCTGGGACGACGCCCTGGCCGACTATAACAAGGCCATCGAACTTTATCCGGACTTTGCCAAGGCCTACCAGAACCGCGCCTATGTGGAGCTGCAGATGGGTATGACCCGGGCTTCGCGGGAAGACTATCGCACCGCCCAGCGGAAGGTGGCCGAATACCGCACCAGCACTGCCTCGGGGGCCGATTTTGCCGATACCACCAAGAAATACAGCAGTCTGCTGGCGCTGGATGCGGACTTCGCCCGTTCCGGCTTTGACAACGAGATGCTGCGTCACCGGGATATTGACATCAACCTGAAGCCCCTGTACAAGTTTGTGCTCACGGATGCCAACGATCCCACCAACTATGCCCTGGAACACAAGTACGAAAACCGCCTCCTGGACCAGTTTGTGGCCTCCTTGCCGCTGCCGGTTACCGTTTCTTCGGAGCGGGACGCCACCGTTTCGGAGGCTATCCTGGACGCCTCTACAGGGACTGGCGCGGAGGGCGCTTTTCTGAAGGGCTTGCAGGAGCTGGGCAAGCGGCAGTACTCCCAGGCTTTGCAGCAGTTCTCCAAGGCGGCGGATGCAGAAGCCACAGGCGTGTATGACCCGTATTACAAGGCCTTCTACCTCATGAACCGCGGCGTACTCCGGGCCGAGATGATTGAATTCATCGCCTCCTTCGAGTCCAACGTACAGACCCTTACGATGGACGACCAAAAGAACACCCGCGCTCGGGTGAGGGAGCAGGTAACCCAGGAATACGATTATTCCGAAGCTTTGGCCGATATGGAGGCCGCAGCGGAGCAACTTCCGTCCTTCCCGTACATCCAGTTCAACCTGGGCAACCTGTATGTGCTCAGTTCCCGCTTTGTGGAGGCCATTGAAAGCTACGACAAAGCCATTCAGCAATATCCCTGGATGGCCGATGCATACTTTAACCGGGCCCTGGTACTCATTTACCTGAAAGATAAGGAGAAAGGCTGCATAGACCTGTCCCGGGCCGGTGAATTGGGCGTGGAAGCTGCGTATCCCGCCATTGCCCGCTACTGCAAAGAGGAGGAACAGCTATGATGCGCTTTATCAGTTTCTCCAGTGGCAGTTGCGGCAACTGTTCCCTCCTGCTGGGGCCTTCTTCCGGCATTCTCATAGACGCCGGGGTGAGTTTCCGCCGGGTGAAAAAGGAACTGGAGATGGTTGGGCTTAGCCTGCAGGATATATCGGCCGTCCTCATTACCCACGACCACGGGGACCATATCCGCAGCCTGGGCTCTTTCTGCAAGCGCCTGGCCATGCCGGTTTGGACCACACCCGTGCTGCACGGCGCCCTTTCCCGCCATCCTTTCACGGCCGAATGGATTGGCGCCTGTCGGCAGAATCTGGAGCGCGGCGTTTGGAATCCCGTTACCCCGGACTTTGATGTGCAGTACTTTGAAGTTCCGCACGACGCCACCCAGTGCGTGGGCTATGCCATCCGCTGCGGGGAAGAGCTCTTTGTGCTCATGACAGACCTGGGCCATGTGCCCGTGGAAGCCATGAAATGGGGCTCCCTGGCCACCACGCTGGTCATTGAATCCAATTTTGACGTGGACATGCTGGTGGGAGGAAGTTATCCGCAGGAGCTCAAGGACCGCATCAGTCACGGGGCCGGACACCTCTCCAATGACATCTGTGCCCAGACGGTTACGCGCCTGTTGCATCCAGGCCTCCGGCATGTTTTCCTTTGTCATTTAAGCGGCAATAACAACACGCCGCAGGTGGCCTACGACTGCACCGCCGCCGCGCTCACGGAAGTGGGAGTAGCTCCGGGATCTGTGGGCCTCAGGGTGCTCCGCAGGGGAGAGTCTTCTCCGCTGATGGATCTTTAGAGCGCTTCCTTAAGCCATTTTCCCCTGTAAAGCCGGATGAGGAAGATGATTCCCCGGAAGGTGAGTTCTACCGCCATGCAGATCCAGAATCCCACCAGACCATAGATCCTGGTCATGAAAATGGCCGGGATTATGCGGACTATCCACATGGAACCCAGGTTCATGAAGCTGGGCCACTTGGTGTCGCCAGCGCCCACGCAGGCGCCGTAGGCCACCATGGCGGCGGCATAGCCCAGTTCGGCAAAGGCCTCTATCCGCAGTACGCGGGCGCCCAGGTCGATGACGGCTGCGTCGGGGGAGAGCAGGCCCATCATCTGCGGGGCAAAAATGAACATGAGGATGGCCAGGAGGCCCATGATGCCCATCCCCAGGAAAGTGGTAATCCAGGCAAAGCGTTTGGCCAGTTCCTTCCTGCGGGCGCCGATGGACTGGCCCACCAGGGTGGTGGCTGCATCGGCAATACCCGCTCCGGGCATGTAGCAGAGGCTCTCGGCCGTGATGGCAAAGGAATTGGCGGCGATGGCGATGGTGCCCAGCGGCGCCACAATCACCGTGGCGGCAATGTATCCGCCGCGCATGAGGACGTTCTGGAAGGCCATGGGGCCGCTGATGTCCAGGGCTTTCCGAACAACCGGTTCCGTGGGCCGGAAGCTTCCGTGTTCATGCGTTAGCCGAAGCTCTTTGGAACGGAAAACCAGGAAGGAGAACATGAGGAGGCCGGTAATGACCTCGGCCAGGCCGGAGCCGATGGCCGCGCCCACCACGCCCATATCCAGCACGTAGATAAACAGGTAATTGAATGCCACGTCCATAAGGCACATGCCGATACTGAGGATGCTGGGTACCTTCATGTTGCCGCTGGCCTGCAGCATGGCGGCGCACATCCAGTCCAGGAGCATGGCCGGCATGAACAGGGACATGATGAGGAAGTACTTGGCGGCATCGGCCACAATGTCCTCTCCGCCGCCCAGCCAGACTGGGAGCTGCTGATGCACGGCTACGCCTAAGAGGCCGATGACGGCGCTGAAACCCAGCACGCACACCAGGGCCTGGCGCAGGATGTCCCGCGCGCCCTTGAAATCGTTACCGCCAATATGGTGCGCCACCTGCACGGAGAAACCGCTGGTGGCAGCCATCCCAAAGCCGCCCATGAGCCACAGACAGGTGGAAACCAGGCCGATGGCGGCCCCCGCTTCCGGTCCCAGATGCCCCACCATGGAGGTGTCTATGTACTGCATCATCACCGACGACAGCTGGGCCAGGATGGCAGGGTAGCTGAGCAGCAGGCTCAGCTTGAGCTGCTGCCCCAGGCTCAGGCTTTCTCCGTTACGGATTCTTCCCAGCAGGAGGTCCTTGCTTCCGGTCATGGCTTATGGGGTATAAGGGGGCACTTCTCCCCGGTCTATGAGTTCGCGGAGCACGTCCAGCCAGCGCTCGTCCCCGGGCCCCATGGCCGTACGGAGCTCTTTGAGGGAATAATGCCCCTCGCGGGCCTGGATAAGGGATTTCAGGCGCTCCGGGAGGTCTTTCGGCCGGGCGGCGGCGGAGCGGCAGACGTCGCATTTACCGCAGTCATCGGCCTTCTCCTGGCCGAAGTAACGGAGGAGGAAGCGGGAACGGCATTCGTCTTCTTCTTCCACGAACTCCGTCATGGTGCGCATCCTTCTTTCCGAAGCTTCCTTGAGCAGCTGGTAGCGCTTGGGGGTGAGCTGAACATCCCCGGGATGCAGGCGGTGATGCTGAAGGTACACCACGGTGGCACGATCGGCCGGGATATAGCGGATAACGTGGTTGATGCTCAGTTGGTAAAGCATTTCCCGCAGGTGGGGGACGGAGGTGTTGCACTTTCCGGCAATATATTCCTCGTCGATGGGGGTGGGGAAGGAGAAAATGCCGGTATAGGTGCGCATGAGCTGTTCCAGGAGGCCGGGCATCTGGGCCGATGGAAGGTCCGTGCTGTAAAGGGCCGTCCGGTCAATGTCTATCTTGATGCGGGTCTGGATGTCCATGTCTTCCGCAATGCTCCAGTGGCCCTCCCTTTCCAGGTATTTGATGGCATACCAGGCGGCCGATGACTGCAGCTTGAAACGCTGGCAGAAAGCCGCCAGGTCTAGTTTGAGCATGCGGCCCATGCCTGTGTCGTAGGGGATTTCAAAGAAGACGTGAAGCTTCTGGTAGATGTCTTCTATGTATTCCAGCGAAGGGAAGGAGACCTGCTGGATCTGCTTCAGGCGCTGGATGTCCGTTCCGTTCCAGAGGAGCACCGCCCAGGAGGGCTTGCCGTCGCGCCCCGCCCGGCCGGCTTCCTGGAAATAGGCTTCCGGACTGTCCGGCAGGTCTGCGTGTACCACAAAACGGACATCGGCCTTGTCTATGCCCATGCCGAAGGCGTTGGTGCAAACCATTACGCGGGTAGTGCCGGCCTTCCACTCTTCCTGGCGCTTGGCGCGGGTGGCGCTGCCCAGGCCGGCGTGGTAGTAATCGGCCTTGATGCCTGCCTGAGAGAGTGCAGCGGCCATTTCCTGGCAGCGGTTGCGGCTGCGTACGTACACTATTCCGGTGCCCTTTACGCCTTCGCAGATGCTCCGGATCTGGCCGGTCTTGTCCTGCGTTTTCCGGACGATGTAGCTGAGGTTGGGCCGCTCGAAGCCGGAGATTTTGAGATTGGGTTCCCGGAATTTGAGGCGGTCCATGATGTCCGCGGCCACATCCGGGGTGGCGGTGGCGGTGAGGGCAATTACGGGAGCATCCACCTTTTTCCGGAGCTCACCAATCTCCAGGTAATCCGGCCGGAAATCGTAGCCCCACTGGGAGATACAGTGCGCCTCGTCCACCACGATGTAGGAGACATTGAGAACGCTTAGGTAACTCTGAAACAACTGAGTCTTAAGGCGTTCCGGGGAGAGGTACAGGAACTTGAAGTCTCCGTAGGCGGCATTGTTGAGGGTGAGGTCCACCTGATGCCGGTCCATGCCAGCGTGAACGGCCAGAGCACGGATGCCCCGCTCTTGGAGGTTCTGCACCTGGTCCTTCATGAGGGCGATGAGGGGCGTGACCACCAGGGCAATGCCGTCCTGCATGAGGGCAGGCACCTGGAAGCAGACGCTCTTGCCGCCGCCCGTGGGCAGGATGGCCAACACGTCCCGTCCTTCCAGGGCGTCCCGGATAATCTCCTCCTGCATGGGGCGGAAGCTTTCGTATCCCCAGTATGTCTGTAGTACCTCCTGCGGCGTCATAGGTGTCAAAGACTATATGTCCAGGTGGGTCAGTTGGTCATCTATCTCTTTCTGAATCTCCTGGTCAGTGGTCAGGTGCTTGTTGAACAGCTTTTTGGAAGTCTTGGCCATAAGGATGTACAGGCCGGCGAAGAGGGCGATGAGGCCCGTTGCGGCGGCCGATACGGTGGACACCATGAGGAGGGCGTCAAAGGCCGAATGCAGGAGTATGGGCAGGGCGATGGCCAGGAAGATGTTCCGGGCCCGCTGGGAAGGGTCGTCAAACGCAGCCTTGGAAACGTAGTAGCCCATCACCACGGCAAAGAAGAAGTGACCGGGAACGGAGAACAGGGCCCGCATGGCACCCACATAGGCCCAGGCCTGGAAGTTCTGGATCAGGTACATAATGTTCTCCACCGCGGCGAATCCCAAACCCACGCAGGCAGCGTACACAATGCCGTCCACGTATTCGTCAAAATAGCGACAGCGCCTGAGGAAAAGCCACAGCATGGCGAATTTGGCCAGTTCTTCCGGAATGCCCGCACCAAAAACAGCCAAGCGGAGATATTCTCCCACTGTAGCGGCTTCGGTAGGAACTACGCCGATGCCCATCAGCGGAAACGATATCAGCGTGGAAGCCAGCACGGACAAAACACCGTAGCCAAAAGCTATCAGGATTTCCCGCGTGGGTTCCTTCTGCAGCACATCCTTGTTGTAGATGAAATACAACAAGCCCAACGCAGGCGCCAGGGCCGCTAAGATAACGATAAGAATTATCATCTGATATTCAATAATTTATGTGTCTGTAAAGAAAGCCGCCACTGGGGGTGGGCCTGGATGTAGGCCACCGTCTCCGCCGTATTGGCGCTACCGTCCGGAGCGGCACAGGGCTGCAGGAAATGCCACTGGGCCGGGAAATCCGCCCATTTGGCCGGTTCAATTCCGGGGGCAAGGACCAGCTTCAGTTCATCGGCCTTTTCCAACACCACTTTTCCGTTGACTACAACGTCCTCTTTGGGGCTAAGCGTTACCCAATCAAGGCCCTCCGGAACCTCTCTGGTTCCGTTGGTCTCCAGATGCAGCTGATAACCGGCTGCATGCAGGGCATCCACCAGTTCCCCGTCCAATTGCAGAAGCGGTTCACCGCCCGTAAGGCACACCCGTTTGCAGGATCCGGTAGCACGAACCGCCTGAACAATCTCTTCCGCCCGCATCGGCCGTCCTTCCCGGTGATCCGTGTCACAGAAAGGGCATCGCAGATTACAGCCGCTGAAACGGACAAACACCATAGGCGTCCCCGTCCAGAACCCTTCACCCTGCAGGCTATAGAATATTTCGTTGATTCTGTACATGGTTAGTCCCGCTCATAGGCGGCCATGTTCATTTCTGACTCCCAGACTTCTACCTTGTAGGCGTTCTCCACATTGTCGCAGATCCAGCGGGCTATGTTCTCCGCAGTGGGGTTGAAGTCAAACACCTCGTTCAGGTTCTTGTGGTCCAACGCATTGGTAATCTGTTGTTTAATCTGGGTGAAATCCGTTACCATGCCATCGGCATTGAGCTTTTCGCTCTTGCAGTAAATCTTCACAATCCAGTTGTGCCCGTGCAGATTCTCGCACTTGCTCTCGTACGAAAGGTTAAGCGCATGGGCCGACGATATTTCCAGTCTCTTGCAAACGTAATACATACGCACTTAATATTTTTACAAAGATAGTAAAAAAACAGGCCCCGTCCACTTTTTTACCGCCAATCCAGCCTTTCTGCCTTTCAGAGGCCTCCAGGTGGATTCGCGGCAAGAAAAAAGCCCGTTTTAGCCTAAAACGTTGCCGCCAATACACGCAGAATGCACCAGCGGCCGCTTTTGTGGATTCGTGGCACGTCGTCGTCGAGGACTATGTGGCACGCAAAAAGCCAGGTAACTGCGGCGGTGTTGAGCGAAGCGATTAGGAGGGGTTTGGGGGATGCTTCCCCCAATGGGTCGAAGACCTTGTGGCTCATAGGAAAAGCCCGGCATTAACCGGGCTTTTCCTATGAGCCACTCACCAGGCTCGAACTGGCGACCTGCGCGTTACGAATGCGCTGCTCTACCGACTGAGCTAAAGTGGCCTGACCGATTGTGGGGAATCGGGACTGCAAATATAAGGCTTTTTTCCAAAACAAACCAAACTTTATTTGCAGAGGTTCAGCGAAAACCGTATTTTTGCAGTTTGAAGCCCCTTTTCAAGGGGAGGGGCTGGTATGTAACCAAATTGAGCGTATGCGAGCAGACATAATAGTGATTGGCGGAGGCGCTGCGGGCCTTATGGCGGCCGTGGGTGCAGCCCGTGAACTGGCTTCGTCGGAGAACGGCGGCACCGTGGTGGTGCTGGAAAAGATGCCCAAGGCGGGCCGGAAAGTGATGATTACCGGCAAGGGCCGCTGTAATTTCACCAACGTAAAGGCATGGGAAGATTTCCAGGCCCATATCCGCACGGATGCCAATTTCGTGAGCCCTGCCTTCCACAATCTTACTCCGGAAGGCGTTGTGGCGCTGTTCAAGGAAAACGGCATGCGCAGCGTGGTGGAGCGGGGAGACCGGGCTTTTCCGGAATCCCACAATGCGGGAGATGTGGTGGATACCCTCCTGAGGGCCTGCACTCTTTCCGGTGTGCGTGTTGTCACGGACTGTGAAGTGAAAACCATTGATCCCACGCCCCGCGGCTTCAGCCTGGACTGTGTACAGACCACCCGCAAAAAGGTTAAGATTCCCGTGGACGATCCCCGCAAGCTCAAGCCCGGAAAACCGGCTCCCACGCGGGAGGAAATAACCATCGAACCGGTGGAATACACCTGCAAGAAGCTTATCATCGCCACCGGCGGCCTTTCCTATCCCGGAACCGGATCTACCGGAGACGGCTATCTGTGGGCCGAGGAAATGGGCCACGGCCTGGATGCCTGCTACCCGGCGCTCACTGCACTGGTGCCCGCCGGCTACAAGGAGGAAGGCACCCTTCAGGGAGAGATCAAACAGGCTTTCCGAGGTCGTACGGTGTATGGAAAAACCAAGGAGCGCAAGATTGCTCCGCTGCCGGCCTGGTATCCCAAGTTTGAAAAGCATATCGAGCGTATTACGCCCCTGTCGGACCTGGGCGGCCTTTTCAACGGCAACAATCTGGACAACGTACAGCTCACCTTGCTGGTGAACGGGCAGGCGGTGCAGCAGGAATTCGGGGACATTGAATTCACGGACGGAGGTCTGGAAGGCCCGCTGGGCTTCCAGATTAGCCGCCGCGCCGTAAAGGCCCTCATCGACGGGCACAAAGTGGCCGTGACCATTGACCTCAAGCCCGCCGTGGAACTTGAAAAGCTGGATGCCGATGTACATGCCAAATGGGAGGAGGTGATTCACGACGAGCGCTCCAAGGGGCAGAGCTTCCAGCGCCTGTTCCGCATCATGCTGGGCAAGCTCATCCCCTGGAACATTACCCTGGCTTTCCTCAAGACCAACCCCAAGGTTAGTGTGGATACCCTGGCCGCCACCCTCAAGGACTGGCGCCTGGACATTGCCGGCTTCGTGGGCTTTGAGCGCAGCGTCATAACCGCCGGCGGTGTGAGCACGGCCGATGTGGTGGCCAAAACCCTGGAATCCAAGAAACAACCCGGTCTGTATTTTGCCGGGGAAGTACTTGATATGGACTGTGATACGGGTGGCTACAACCTGCAGGCCGCCTTCTGCACCGGCTATCTGGCCGGCCAGTCAGCTGCTAAATCTTTATAAATTATGGATAAGAAAAGTTATGCATTTGGAATGAGCGTGGCGTCCAGCTTTTACCAGCAGGGCATCCGCATTCCCAACCTGGAAGATTTCATCGCCGGCCTGAAGGCCATGCTTTCCGGCGACAAGATTGCCATCTCCATGGAAGAGGCAGGGGAGGCCCTGGAGGCCTTCTACAAGGAGCTGGAGGCGGAGACGGCCGAAAGGGCCGCCGCAGCCGGCGCAGCCGCCAAGGCCGAAGGCGAGAAATTCCTGGCCGATGTAGCCAAGGACCTGAACGTGAAGGCCACCGGCAGCGGACTGCTCTACAAGGTGATCAAGGAAGGCACCGGCAAAAAGCCCAAGGCTACGGACACCGTGGTGTGCCATTACGAAGGCACCTTTGCCGACGGCAGCGTCTTTGACAGCTCCTACAAGCGGGGAGAGCCGGCCGAATTCGGCCTGAACCAGGTGATCAAGGGCTGGACGGAAGGTCTGCAGCTCATGAGCGAAGGCGCCAAGTACGAACTGTACCTGCCGTACCACCTGGCCTATGGCGAAAGCGGCACCCGCGGCATCCCGCCGTGCAGCGCGCTTAAGTTCGTGGTGGAACTCATTGAAGTGAAATAGTGACTGTCATTCAGGCCATAGAGATCTTTGCGCTGGTTACCGGCGTGGCGTATGTAGTGCTGGAGATCCTCCAGAAGAACGCCATGTGGGTGCTGGGCATCCTAACGGGAGCTGCGTGCGCCTTCAGCTTCGGCGTGCAGCACGTGTGGGCTTCCATGGGCCTGAACATCTATTACGTTGTCATTTCCTTCATCGGCCTGGCCAAGTGGCGGAAGGACGGTGCCAGGGTGGCCGAAGGAGCCATCCACCTTAGGGCGTTGCCCAAAAAGGTGGCTCTCTGGAGCGCATGCATCTTTGTGCTGGGTTCCCTGGCCATGATTTTCCTCCTGAGGGCCATCGGCGATGCAGAGCCCCGGCTGGACGGCGCAGCCACCGTGCTAAGCATAATTGGCACCTGGTGGCTGGCCCAGAGCTATCTGCAGCAGTGGCTCATCTGGATTGTGGCCGATATCATCACAACCACCCTCTGCATAGTAACCGGCCAGTACTGGATGGCCCTGCTATACCTGGCCTACATCGCTTCCGCAATATATGGTTATTTTCATTGGAGAAAAAAAGGTGTATATTTAAATTAGGGAGAGGGTAACGTAGAAAAAGTCGAGGCGTGGGCCTGTGGGACTTAAAGGGAAAGGGTGCTATAGAATGTTGAAAGTGATTTATTTATGAACCTTATCGTAGACAGCGGCGCCACCAAATCCATTTGGTGCGTTTCGGACGGGACCTGGCACCGGGAGATAACCCTTCCGGGGATTAACTTCTCGCAGGCGGACCCGCAGAAAGTGGGGGAGGTGGTGTATGAAGCCATCCGTTCCGTGCGGGAGATGCAGAAGCAGCACGAAGGTCCTGCCATCGACGCCATCTATGTCTATGGCGCCGGCATCATCTCGCAGGCATCGGCCCTGCCGCTGCACCTGTGCCTGGAAAGGATGCTGCCGGGGGTTCAGAAGAATTACGCTTCGGACCTGCTGGGGGCCGCCCGGGCTGTCTGCGGGAGGGAATCCGGCATCGCCGCCATCATCGGCACGGGCTCCAATACCTGCCAGTGGGACGGCGAAAAAGTGGTGGCGCACGTGGACTGCGGCGGCTTCATCCTGGGCGACGAAGGCGGCGCCGCGGTGCTGGGAAAGAACTTCCTGGCCGATTATCTGAAGGGCCTGGTGCCGGCAAACGTGGCATCGGCCTTCAAGGAGCAGTTCCCGCCGGCCGATTATCCCACCATCGTGCAGAAGGTGTATCGGGAAGATGCGCCGGCGCGCTATCTGGGCACTTTCGCTCCTTTCCTCATTTCCTGGTACAGTAAATCGGACTATGTCCATGACTTGATGGACCGCCATTTCCAGGCTTTCTTCGAACGCACCGTACTGCGCTATGAGCGCTTGCCCATCGGCATTATCGGCGGTTTCGGCAATGCCTGCCGGGACATCCTCACCGCCATGGCACAGCGCTACGGCGTGGAAATAACCAAGTTTTACCCTACGCCCCTGGAGGGCCTCATCGCATACCATGCCGTATAAAGAATCCTATCCGTCCCAATTGCTGTCGGAGGCCGTGGAGGCCATCAGCTCACTCCCGGGAGTGGGCCGAAGGAGCGCCTTGCGCCTGGCCCTACACCTGCTGAAGCAGCCGGCGGAGAACGTGCACCATTTCACGGATGCCATTGACCACCTGCGGGACAACGCCTGCTACTGCAAGCGCTGCCGCATGATCTCGGACGATGAGATCTGCTCCATCTGCGGGGACCGTTCCCGCGACCAGCGCACCATCTGCGTGGTGGAAAGCGTCCGGGACGTAATGAGCATTGAAGCAACCGGCCAGTATCATGGGGTGTACCACGTGCTGGGCGGCATCATCTCCCCGCTGGGCGGCGTGGGCCCTTCGGACCTCACCATCAAGGAACTGTGCGAGCGGGTGGCGCAGCTGGAGGACCCTTCATCGGCCGAGATTATCCTGGCCCTGAGCGGAGACGTGGAAGGGGAGACCACGGCATTTTACATTTACCGCCAGGTGGAGGCTTCCGGCATCCGGGTGAGCTCCCTGGCACGCGGACTGGGCTTTGGCGACGACCTGGAATATGCCGATACCCTCACCCTGGGCCGCTCCATAGTTAACAGACAAGAATTCAGACCTTAACCACATATCATGAATAACGAAGCGTTACGTTGTCTTTTGTGCAAGAAACCGAAGTGCTCCATGCAGGGCTGTCCGGTGCATACGCCCATTCCGGAATGTATGCTGCTGTACCGGCAGGGAAAGCTGGACGAGGCGGGTGAGATGCTCATCCGGAATAATCCTCTTACGGCCGTCACTTCGCAGGTTTGCGACTGGAAGCTCTTCTGCTACGGGCACTGCGTCCTTAACGTGAAGCAGATCCCCGTTCGTTGGTACGAGATTGAGCAGGAAATCTCTACGGAATACCTGTTCAAATACCGCCTGGAGCGGCGTACGGAGGAGCTTTCCGGCAAAAAGATAGCCCTGGTGGGCGCCGGCCCGGTGGGCATGGCCGCGGCTTTCTGGCTGTATGAAGCCGGGGCCGAGGTAACCCTTTTTGACGCCAACGAGCGCATGGGCGGCGTGCTCCGCTACGGTATCCCCGCCTTCCGCCTGGACAAGAAATACGTGGACGCTTTTGAAAAGATGTTTGCCGATGCGGGCATCTCTTTCCGTGGCGGCGTGGAAGTGGGGCATGACATGGGCCTGGACCAGCTTTCGGCCTTTTACGATGCCGTGCTGCTGGGCGCCGGAGCGGAAAAACCTGCCACCCTGCGTATCCCCGGCGAGGAAAAGGCCGTGCAGGCCCTTCCGTTCCTCAAGGATCCGTCGGCCGTGGAACTGGGTAAGAAAGTGATTGTGATTGGCGGCGGCAACGTGGCCATGGACGCCTGCCGCACTGCGCAGCGTATGGGCGCCGAAACCTGGGTCTATTACCGCAAGACCTTCGAGAACATGCCGGCCAATCCGCTGGAGGTGGAGGAGGCCAAGGAAGACGGCGTTCAGTTCAAGGTGTTCCAGGCCCCCGTGGAAGTGAAGGAAGGCGGCGTGGTGTTCCGCGATTGCGAGAACGTGGTGCCGGAGGACGGCGGCCGTGTGATAACCCGCATCATCGAGGGCACGGACCATTTTGTGGAGTGCGACACGCTCATTACCGCCATCAGCGAAACGCCGGATTTCGGCCTGTTCCAGGGCTCCGCAGCGGTGATGGGAGAGGATGGATGGCCGATTTTGGACGAATCCCAGCGTGTACGGGGCTATCCCAATGTGTGGGTGGCCGGAGACTTCTGCCTGGGTCCGAAGTCTGTGGTGGAAGCCGTTGCCAGCGCCCGTGTAGCTGTGGAGAAAATGAAGGAAGGCCTATGAAAGCTGTATTGATTTATTCCGGCGGGCTGGACAGCACCACCCTCTTGTACGAATACCGGGACAGCATTGCGCTGGCCGTCACCTTCGACTATGGTTCCAAGCACAACGCCCGGGAAATCGCTTACGCCAGGGAGAACTGTAAACGCTTGGGCGTGAAGCACCTAGTAATTCCGCTGGGCTTTATCGGCGAGTATTTCAAGAGCGATCTGCTCCTCTCCGGCGGGGACATTCCGGAGGGTCACTATGCCGATGAAAACATGAAGAGCACGGTGGTGCCTTTCCGCAACGGCATCATGCTGGCAGTAGCTGCCGGCCTGGCCGAAAGCTATGAGCTGGACGCCGTGATGCTGGCCAACCACAGCGGGGACCATGCCATCTATCCGGACTGCCGTCCGGAGTTCGTGGAGGCCTTCGGCCAGGCCACCCAGGCCGGCACCTACAACGGTGTGAAAGTGATTTCTCCTTACTGCAAGCTCACCAAACGGGATATCGCCCTGCGGGGGAAGGCCATCGGCCTGGATTATTCCCTCACTTATTCCTGCTACAAGGGCGGGGAAAAGCACTGCGGCAAGTGCGGCACCTGCGTGGAACGCAAGGAGGCTTTGGAAGGATTCGACCCCACGGAGTACGAAAAATAGCCCGAAGGGCTTGGATTTTCAAGTTTTTTCCGTACTTTTGCAGGCTGACTTTTCCGTAATGTCAGCTGGTTGAAACATTAATCCCATCCGGTGCGACTGGCCCGGAGCTAAAACAGATTAGAGATATGCTCAGTATCTTCTACAAGGAAAACGGTAAAATTCTCCTCTCCCAGTCGGAGAAAGACTTCCCGAAGCTCACCCTGGACGCCGTGGTCTGGATAGACCTGGTGGATCCCAGCGGCGACGAAAAGCGCGCCGTGGAGAGCTTCCTCGGGACGGAAATCCAGAGCCGGGCACAGGCCGAAGAAATTGAGTCATCCTCCCGTTACTTCGAGAGCGACGACGCCATCTTCGCCAACACCAACTTCCTAACCCCGGGACCGGAGGAATACATGATGCAGGCTGTGTCGTTCATTATTGTGGACGATACCCTCACTACGCTCCGGGAAGTGCCCCTGCGCTCTTTCACGGAACTTCAGCGCCGCCTGCAGGTGAATCCCAAGCAGTATCCTTCCGGCTTCAGCGTTTTTGCCAGCATCCTGGATCAACGTGTGGACCTGGATGCCGATATGATCGAGCTCCTTTCCAAGGAGATTTCCCAGTACGCCAAGCAGATCAATGACCAGGAGGACATTGACCAGGAACTCCTCATCGATATTTCCCAGATGCAGGAGAATACCATGATAGTGCGGGAGAACGTGGTTGATAAACAGCGTCTTATCTCCAACCTTATGCGTTCCACCAAGGTGCCGCGCACCCTGGAGAACCGCCTGAACGTACTCCTGCAGGATATCAGTTCCCTCCTCAGCCACACCAACTTCTGCTTCGAGCGTCTGGAATACCTCCAGGATACCGTTGTAGGTCTTATCAACCTGGAGCAGAACAAGATTATGAAGATCCTGGCCGTAGTGAGCGTCTTCCTCATGCCGCCCACTCTCATTGCCGGTTTCTACGGGATGAACGTGCGCCTGCCTATCATTTCGGCCGATGAGCCCAACGCCAACATCTGGAACTGGGTCATCATCATCGGCCTCATGGCCCTCAGCTGCCTGCTGGTATGGATCCTCTTCCGCCGGAAGAAGATGCTGTAGGCGTTTTCCTGAACACTAATAACCAATTACATACAACATGATTACACGTTTTTGGCGTTACGCTGTTTTGGCGGTTTTTACCTTTTGTGCAGTCCTGCCCGCCAGTGCGCAGGAAGAGCGCGAAGTGCAATGGGTAAATGTGACGGCTTTGCATTATGCGGCTACTGGGCAGAAAGACAAAACCAACACCCTGCAGCAGTATTTGCTCATTGACGAGGCCGTGGCCGAGCAGCACGAGGATGTTGTGGAAGATATGAAGACCTTTTCCACTGAGTTTGGCCAAATGGTTGTGAATGAGATTGTTCCGGAAAGCCTTAAGGAGATGGAGGAATCCCTGGCGCAGCTGAAGAAGATGGTCCAGGAGCACCCTGAATTCGCCGATGCCTACAAAGAGGCCCTCAAGCAGTTTGAGGAGTCCAAAAAGGAGTTGCAGGGTATGGAGAACCCGGAAGCGAGCCTGAGTGTGGATCCTGCCGCCCTTTTGAAAAGAGTTACCCAGATTGCCGTTAACAAAAAGGCCTATACCGGATTCAAGGATATCGGCGGTGGCCTTTACCTGGTTACGGAAGAGCCCATCTACGGTTCGATGAGCGAAGATAACTTCACCTGGGCCAGCCAGCAGGGAGATACCGGTTTCACCTGGGGCGCCATCAATTACGACGGCAAGGTGGTTATTCCCTTCAAGTATGCCTATACCCGGGCCGATTTCTTCGATTATGACATCATTTTCCTGGAGACTCAGGTGGGTGGAAAGGTGCGTGCAGGAGCGTGCGGCTATGACGGCCGGGTGAGAATTCCTTTCGAATATGACGAATACAGAGGTTTCTGCTCACTGGAAAACGATACCGCTGTCTTTATCAAGGGAGACAAACTGGGTTGGCTGAGCCTGGACGGAAAGATTAAACAGCCGTTTGAATACACCCACGCGGAAGAGATAGGTGGCGGCTGGATGGTATCCAAGGATGACCGGAATTATGGTATTATCATACCTGACGGCACCCTGGCCATTCCCCTCAAATACAAGGGTTTTTGGAGCTGGAACGACGGCCCCCTCATGTGGCGCCACGACGGCAAGTTGGACGTCTACGATGAGGACTATAAGTTTGTCCGCACGGATCCCGAACCGAAGATTGACTAAACGCTTGTAAAATCAAATATTTATACTTATCTTTGCGCGCTTTTTTCCCGGGCGCGCATTTTTGTGCACCGGCAAAAGTTCAAGAAATAATGTTTAACTACTAGTTTTTTCAACCAAAATTTTATGTCTGAAGAAATTAAGAAAGTGGCAGAAGAGGCTCAAGTAGAGGCTCCTGTCGCAGAAGAAACCAAGATTGAGGCTCCCGTGGCCGAGGCCCCCAAGGCCGCCAAGAAGGCTGCTCTCAACGCTTCCGTAGCTCCCGAGGAATTCGACTGGGACGCTTTCGAGAACGAGGGTGCAGAGTCCGGCAACAAGGAAGCTACCCTGGCTGCTTACGAGCAGACCCTTTCCAAGGTCACCGAGAACGAGGTGGTGGAAGGTGTTGTTACCGCCATCAACAAGCGCGAGGTGGTCGTTAACATCGGCGCCAAGAGCGAAGGTGTCATTTCCGCTCCCGAATTCCGCTACAACCCGGACCTGAAGGTGGGTGACAAGGTGGAAGTGCTGGTGGAGAGCGCAGAGGACCGTAAGGGTCAGCTGGTGATTTCCCACAAGAAAGCCCGTCAGCTCAAATCTTGGGATATGGTTAACGCCGCTTACGAGAGCAACGAGGTGGTCAAGGGTTATGTGAAGACCCGCACCAAGGGCGGCATGATCGTGGACGTGTTCGGTATCGAGGCTTTCCTTCCGGGCTCCCAGATCGACATCAAGCCCATCCGTGACTACGACGTGTTCGTGGACACCACCATGGACTTCAAGATTGTGAAGATCAACCAGGAATTCCGCAACGTGGTAGTTTCCCACAAGGCCCTTCTGGAGGCCGAGCAGGAGCTCAAGCGTGCCGAACTCATCTCCCGTCTGGAGAAGGGTCAGGTGCTGGAAGGCGTGGTCAAGAACATCACCAACTACGGTGTGTTCGTGGACCTGGGCGGTGTGGACGGTCTCATCCACATCACGGACCTGAGCTGGGGCCGCATCTCCCATCCGGAAGAGGTGGTTGCCCTGGACCAGAAGATTAACGTGGTTGTCCTGGACTTCAACGAGCAGCAGAAGCGTATTGCCCTGGGTCTCAAGCAGCTCACTCCGCACCCATGGGAGGCTCTTTCCGCAGACCTTAAGGTGGGTGACACCGTGAAGGGTAAAGTGGTTGCCGTGGCCGATTACGGCGCCTTCGTAGAGGTTGAGCCGGGCGTGGAAGGCCTGGTGCACGTGAGTGAAATGAGCTGGAGCCCCCGTCTGCACAGCGCTCAGGAATTCCTGAAGATGGGCGACGAGGTGGAAGCCGTCATCCTCACCCTGGACCGTGAGGCCCGCAAGATGTCCCTGGGTCTCAAGCAGCTCACCGCCAATCCTTGGGAGAGCATCCGCGAGAAGTATCCCGTGGGTTCCCAGCACAAGGCTACCGTCCGCAACATCACCAACTTCGGTGTGTTCGCAGAGCTTGAGGACGGTGTGGAAGGTCTTATCCACATCTCCGACCTGTCCTGGAACAAGATCAAGCATCCCGCCGAGATGGTTCAGAGCGGTGACGTGATTGACGTTGTGATCCTGGACTTCGACGAGAACAGCCACAAGATGTCCCTGGGTCACAAGCAACTCACTCCCAACCCTTGGGACGAGCTTGAGGCCAAGTACCCTGTGGGTACCGTTGTGGAAGGTACCGTTACCGCCATCAACGACAAGAACGCTACCGTTACCTTCGAGGATGGTACCGAGGCCACTGCCTTCGCCCGTGAGATGGTGAAGGAGGACGGCAAGCCGGCCATCACCGGTGAGAAACTCCAGGTGAAGGTTGTGGATCTGCGCCGCAGCACCCGCACCGTGCGCGTCTCCCACGTGCGTACCTATCAGGAAGCCAAGGTGGCCCGCGAGACCGCCGAGGCCGAGAGCGCCAAGAAGGCCATCAAGAAGGTACAGAGCAACGTGGAGAAGACCACCCTTGGTGACATCTCCGCTCTGGCTGCCCTTAAGGACAAGCTCGAGAAGGGTGAATAAAAACCCGAATACTTTCAAGGTCACGATGCTCGGCACGGCTTCGGCCATGCCGGTCCCGGACCGGAACCCCAGCGCCCAGGCACTTAGCGTGCATGGGCGCTATTTCCTTGTGGACTGCGGGGAGGGGGCACAGCGTTCCATGGTGCGCTTCGGCGTTCCGCTGCAGCGGATAGACACTGTGTTCATCTCCCACATCCATGGGGACCATGTTTATGGCCTGGACGGATTCCTGTCCACCCTGGCCATGGGCGGACGCCTGGCGCCGCTGGACATCTACGGTCCGCGGAACCTGGGGCCCATGCTCAAATTCTTCCTCTCCTACAACGAATGGATCGGCTTTGAGCTCCGTTTCCATCCGCTGGAGATGAAGGCTCCGGAAGTGATTCTGGAAACCAAGTCGCTGGAAGTGCTGGCCCTGCCCCTTAAGCACGGGGTGGAGACCTACGGCTTCATCTTCCGCGAAAAAGAGCCGCAGTGGAACGTGGACAAGGACGCCATTGAGCGCTATGGCCTCACGCTCACGGAGATCGGCACGCTCAAGAGGGGAGAGGACGTGGTACGCGAGGACGGGAGCCGCATCCTTAATGCCGATGTGGCCTACAAGCCCTACGTGCCCCGCAGCTATGCGTACATGAGCGACACGGCCGTATTCCCGGAGGAAGCGGGCTGGCTCAAAGGCGTGGACGTGCTCTATCACGAGACCACCTTCCTGGCCGAATATGGCGCGCAGGCCGAAAAGCGCAACCACAGCACCACCCTCCAGGCTGCGCAGGTGGCCCTGGATGCCGGCGTGAAAAAGCTCATCATCGCCCATTATTCTTCCCGCAGCGTGGAAGCCTCCCTCTATGAGGCCGAATGCCGGAGCGTTTTTCCGGAAACTTTCGCCGCATCGGACGGCGATGTCTTCGAGATTTAAGAATTTCTTCTTAACTTAGCATCTTGTTAGAATTAGAGATTGTCTGCATTTTTTCAGATGCAGAGAAAATGCCGATACATCTGAAAAAAGGCAGACAATCTTCAGATAACAGGCAGTACAAGATGAAGCAGGTTGTTCTTACCCTATTCTGTGCGCTCCTGGCGCTTTCTCTCTCTGCGCAGAGTGTGCAGCAGCAGTATATAGAAAAGTATGCCCCCGTGGCGGTGGCGGAAATGCAGCGCAGCGGCGTTCCGGCCAGCATTACCCTGGCCCAGGGCCTGCTGGAATCCGGTTCCGGACGCTCCACCCTGGCCACCAAGGGCAACAACCACTTCGGCATCAAGTGCCATTCCAAATGGACGGGAGACACCATCCATGCCGACGACGACCGCAAGAACGAATGTTTCCGCAAGTATAAATCGGCCGATGAGAGCTTCCGGGACCATTCGGACTTCCTGCGCTACAGCGACCGCTACAAGTTCCTTTTCGAGCTGGAACGGACGGACTACAAGGGCTGGGCATACGGCCTCAAGCAGGCAGGCTATGCCACGGATCCCACTTATGCCTCCAAGCTCATCAAATACGTGGAGGACTACAATCTTTCCCGTTATGATACCCTTACCCCGGAGGAAGAGGTGGTCCTGCCGGAATCGCCGCTCAAGATAGAAGAAGCAGTGCTGGTGACCGCCACTTCCGCCGAAGCCGGCAAGATGAAGGCCGACGAACTGTACCGCTTCTCCCTCAGCCGGCAGCTTTATGCCAAGAACGGCGTTCCGTTCGTGTATGCATCGGCAGGGGAAACCTACCGCTCGCTGGCCAAGTCCTACCACCTTTTCCGCAGCGAAATCCTCCGCTATAACGACGCGAAGAAGGACCGTTCCCTCACGCCCGGTGAGGTTGTATACCTGCAGCCCAAGAAGAAGAGCGCGCCCGCCGGCCTGGACAAATACATCGTGGCCGAAGACGGGGAAGTGCTCCGGGATATCTGCCAGCGCTTTGCCCTGCAGGAGAAGGCCGTGCGCAAGATGAACGGCTTTGCCAAGAGCGGCGAGGTGCGGCTGAAGGAAGGCGACGAAATCAAACTCCGCTAGCGTATGAAGAAGGTGCTTGGAAAGCTGCTTATCGGCCTGGCCGTAGTTGCCGCCATCTTTGGCGGCAGGGCGCTGTACAGGGCTTGGTACGACAGGAAGGCCCCCAATTTCAGCGGGGATCTGGACCTGTACGTGTATCCCTGGATGGATGCCGATGCGGTCCGGGACAGCATAGTGGCTTCCGGCATAGTAAAGAATACCGCCAGCCTGGAGCGGGTGCTCAAGGATGTGGATGAGGTGGCCGTGGGGCATTACCGCATAGACGGAACCTGTTCCAGCATGTACGTGTCCAGGATGCTCCAGAAGGGCTGGCAGACGCCTGTGAATCTTACGCTGTCAGGTTCCATCAAAACCCCGGCCGTGCTGGCCCGCAAGATCGGCGCCCAGATGCTTGCCGATTCGGTGGACGTGGCCCGTTTCCTCTATTCCAGGGACTCCCTGGCCCGTTACGGTGTGGAGCCTGCGCAACTTTTCACACTGGTGATTCCGGACACCTATCAGATGAAATGGACGGATTCCGTGCGGGAAATCATGGATCGCCTGGTGAAAGAAAGCAATGACTGGTGGACAGATGAGCGCCGATCGGCCGCCAAGGCGCAGGGTCTTACCCTGCAGGAAGTATGCGTGCTGGCTTCCATCGTGGACGGGGAAACCCGCTATGTGCCGGAGCAGCCCAAGATCGCCGGGGTGTACCTGAACCGCCTCCGCATAGGGATGCCGCTGCAGGCCGATCCCACCATTGCCTTTATCTTTGATTATCAGCTCCGCCGCATCCTGCATTCCCACCTAGCTGTGGAGTCGCCCTACAATACTTACAAGTATCTCGGCCTTCCCCCCGGGCCCATCTCCTGCCCACCCAAGAGCTGCCTGGAGGCCGTCCTGCACCCGGATTCGCACAATTACCTGTATTTCTGCGCGGATCCTTCCTTTAACGGATCACACCGTTTCGCCGCCTCTTACACGGAGCATCTTGCCAACGCCCGCGCGTACCAGCGTGCCCTGAACGAACGAAACAAGTAAGACCATGGACTTGAGCTTTCCCCAATACAGTGAAGAAGGGCAGCAGTTAATCCTGCGGGCCCGCTCCGCCGCCGCCGAAGCCCTTAAGGAAAAGGTCCGGCACGACGGAACTCCCTT
>JAIKYL010000154.1 GCA_024683255.1 Bacteroidales bacterium
TTGTCCTCAAAAAGAAATCCGAATAATGACGGAACCCCTTTCCCTCAGACGCAGATTAGCTCTTTCTATAAACCGGAAGCTGCAGGAGGATGCCATTGAGCGGCATCGGCTCCGGCAGCTTTTTTGGGAGTGTACCCTTCGCTGCAACCTTTCCTGCCGCCATTGCGGAAGCGACTGCCGGGTAACTTCCAGTATTCAGGATATGCCGATGGAGGACTTTGGCCGGGTGCTGGACAGCATTGCCCGCAGCGAGAATCCGCACGAGGTAATGATCAATGTAACCGGCGGAGAACCTCTCATGCGGGCCGATCTGGAGCAGTGCGGCCGCATGATGTACGACAAGGGCTTTCCCTGGGGCATGGTTTCCAACGGTTTTGCACTTACGGAAAAGCGCTATCTGAGCCTGCTCTCCAGCGGGCTCCGGGCCATGACCATCTCCCTGGACGGAATAGGGGAAACCCACGAATGGATGAGAGGCCGGGAAGGCAGCTTCGAGCGCGCGTCAAGGGCGATAAAAATGGTTATAGACTCTGCGGAAATTGAATTTGACGTAGTTACCTGCGTGAACCGCCGGAGCTACCCTCAACTGGCGCAGATCAAGGAGTTCCTTATTGGCCTGGGTCTTAAGGAATGGCGCCTGTTTACGGTTTTCCCGGTGGGGCGTGCGGCCGAGGATCCCCAGTTACAACTCTCCCGCGAAGAGTTCCGCGGGCTTATGGATTTTATCCGGGACACGCGGCGCGAAGGCCGCATCAAGGCCTCCTACGGCTGCGAGGGCTTTCTGGGAAACTATGAAGGTGACGTCAGGGACGGCTTTTTCATCTGCCGCGCGGGCATCAGCGTGGGCGGAATCCTTGCCGACGGGGCCATATCGGCCTGCCCCAGCATCCGGGCCGATTATCACCAGGGCAATATCTACAAGGACGACTTTATGGAAGTCTGGAATAACCGCTTCCAGCCTTACAGGGACCGCTCCTGGACCAAGGAGAAGCAGCCTTGCGCCTCTTGCAAGATGTGGAAGTTCTGCCGGGGTGGCGGCATGCACCTGAGGGACGCCCAGGGAGACCTGCTGTTCTGCCACTTGGACCGCTTATAAACAAAAACCTTCGGCTTTCACCGAAGGTTTTTTTCTAGAACGGAAGATCGTCTTCCGGATTGTCGGCCGGCATGTCGTCCAGTGACGGGGCCGGCGGGGTCTGGTACGAAGGAGCCTGAGGAGCGGCCGGGGCGGCAGCGGGCTGCTGCGCAACGTCGGCGCCGGCAGGGGCGATACGCCAGATCTGGAGGTCGTTGTACCATCGGCCGTTGTATTCACGGCTCTTGAGGTTGAAGGAAACCTTTACGCGGTCTCCCGCCTGGTACTTGTCCAGTTCCTGCACTTTGTCCTGGCCCCATGCCGTGAAACAGGCCTGGGATGTGTAGTTCCCATCCGGGAATTCCAGGATGAATTCCTGCTTGGCCCAGGCGCCGCGGGCGGAAGTGCCGCTCTGGACGCCCAGCTTCTGACGGATGGTCCCTTCCAGTTCGAGTGCCATAGAATTACTCTGCAGCGGGGGCTACGAACGGATGCACCTCCAGGAGATCCACATCAAATACCAGGGTGGCGTTGGGGCCGATGGGGCCCTGGCCGCGGTCGCCGTAAGCCATGTCGGCAGGGATCACCAGGGTGATCTTACCGCCTTCGCCCACAAGCTTCATGCCCTCGGTCCAGCCGGAGATGACGCGGTTGAGCGGGAACTCGATGCCGTCGTTCTTGTCGAACTCGGTGCCGTCGATGAGGGTACCGCGGTAGTTCACCTTGACGGTGTCACGGTCCGAAGTGGCGCGGACGCCGCTGCCGGAATCCTGGATGAGGTAAACGATACCGGTAACGGTGGAATCGGCACCGTTCTTGGTCATGAATTCCTTGCGGAACTTGTCGCCCTTCTCCTTGTTGAGACCGCCTTCATAGGCCATCTGCTTCTGGATGTAGGTGTTGAGGATAACCTGCATCTCGTTAGGATCAATCTTGAACTGCTTTACAAAAGCGGAATCGTTGGGATTCGGTTCACCCTTGGCCTTGAGAGCATCCATCATACCCTTGCGGACGATGCTCATATCCAGGTCCTGGAATTTGTTCTGGGACATTACCATGCCGAAGTTTACACCCAGGAGGTAAGCGGCAGAATCGGAATAGGCCTTGCTGGGAAGCAGGTCACGTACGGCCTTGGAGCCTTCCACCTTGGAAGAGCCGTTGCAAGCGATCATGAGCACAGCGGCCGATGCGATTGCGATAATCTTAGTAAGTTTCATAATATAAAAACGTTTATAATGTTGTTCTGTCATGCTTGCCGGGCCATTTTTCCCGGCAATTTGCAAAGTTAGCAGTTTTTTCTTAAAAAATGTTAATAAAATGTTATGAATCAAAAAATTTGGAATATTCTTGGGAAATGACTAAATTTATACGAAACTATGAACCAAGCGTATGGCCATCGACTCCAATATCCTCCACGCCAAACTGAAAACGTTCTTTGGATACGACGCTTTCAAGGGAGACCAGGAGCCCATTATCCAGCATCTGGTGGAGGGCGGGAATGCGTTTGTGCTCATGCCCACAGGCGGTGGTAAATCCCTTTGCTACCAGCTTCCGGCCCTGGTCATGGACGGTACGGCCATAGTGATTTCCCCGCTCATCGCCCTCATGAAAAACCAGGTGGACGCCATCCGGGGTTTTGAATCCGGGGAAGACGGCATAGCCCATTTCCTCAATTCTTCCCTCAGCCGCGCCCAGGTGGCGGAAGTGCGGGAAGACCTCCTCAATGGTGTCACCAAACTGCTGTATGTGGCACCGGAGTCGCTCACCAAGGAGGAGAACATCAATCTGCTCAAGGAAATCAAGATCTCCTTCTATGCCGTGGACGAAGCCCACTGTATCTCCGAATGGGGACACGACTTCCGTCCGGAATACCGGAAAATCCGTTCCATCATAGAGGAAATCCAGCCTGCACCGGTGATCGCCCTCACGGCCACCGCCACGCCCAAGGTGCAAAGTGATATTCTCAAGAACCTTCGCATCCAGGACGCCAAGGTGTTCCGTTCCTCCTTCAATCGGCCCAACCTGTATTATGAGGTGCGGGACAAGGTGGAACCGGAAAAGGATATCATCCGCTTCATCCGGCAAAACGCCGGCAAATCCGGCATCATCTATTGCCTAAGCCGCAAGAAGGTGGAGGAACTGGCTCAGCTCCTTAGCATCAACGGCATCCGCGCCCTTCCGTATCACGCCGGGTTGGACGCCAAAACCCGGGCCGATAACCAGGATCAGTTCCTTTCGGAGGAAGTGGACGTAATTGTGGCCACCATTGCCTTCGGCATGGGTATAGACAAGCCGGACGTCCGCTTCGTGATCCACTACGATATTCCCAAGAGCATAGAGGGCTATTATCAGGAAACCGGCCGTGCCGGGCGGGACGGACAGGAAGGCCTGTGCATTACGTACTATAGCTATAAGGACATCCAGAAGCTGGAGAAGTTCATGCAGGGAAAGCCGGTAGCGGAGCAGGAAATCGGCAAGCAGCTCCTTAACGAGACGGTGGCCTATGCCGAGTCCAGCCAGTGCCGGAGAAAGCTGCTGCTCAATTACTTCGGAGAAGATTATCTGCCGGACAACTGCGGTGCCTGCGACAACTGCCTGCATCCCAAGACCCGCTTCGACGGCCGGGAAGACATGTGCCTGGTGATAGAGCTCATTGAGTCCCTGCCGGAGCATTTCAAGATGGAGCATCTGGCCAATGTCCTTTCAGGCGTTTCCAACGCCATGGTCAAGTCCTATCAGCACGACTCGCTGGAACTCTTCGGCGCCGGAAAGGACCACGACGTCCGTTTCTGGTCGGCCGTCATCCATCAGGGACTCATCCTGCATTTCCTGGAGAAGGACATTGAGAATTACGGCCTCATTTCCGTCACGGATCTGGGACGGAAATTCCTGGAAAAGCCATACGAGCTGCTGCTGGTGGAAGACCGCACCTTCTCGGACGGAGAGGACGATGAAGACGACGATCAGCCGGCTGTGCCGGGCCAGGGCGGCGGCGGAGACCCTGTGCTGCTGGCCATGCTCAAAGACCTCCGGAAAGATGTGGCCCGCAGACATAAAGTACAGCCCTGGGTGGTGTTCTCGGACCCGGCCCTGGAGGATATGTCCATCCTTTACCCGCTCACCCTCAAGGAGATGTCGGAAAAGTGTCAGGGCGTGGGAGAGGGAAAGGCCCGCAAGTTCGGTCAGCCTTTTGTGGACCTTATCGGCCGATATGTGGAGGAAAACGAGATAGAGCGCCCGGACGATTTTATTGTTAAGTCCGTTGCCTCCAAATCCGGCAACAAGGTGTATATTATCCAGTCCATAGACAGAAAGCTTTCCCTGGAAGATATTGCCTCCGCCAAGGGTCTGGAAATGGACGAACTGCTAAGTGAAATAGAAGCCATCGTTTCCACAGGTACCCGCGTGAACCTCAACTATTACATAGAGGAAGAACTGGACGAGGAAGTGGTGGAGGAAATCTACGATTGGTTCCGGGAGGAAGCCACCTCAGATTCCCTGGAAGAGGCCATCCAGGCCCTTGGCGGGGACTATGAAGAAGAGGAAATCCGCCTTGTGCGGCTCAAATTCTTATGCGAGGTTGCAAATTAACCTCTCATCATTCTAGTTTTCAATGGCGCAGAGCTGCTCGGAGCATTCCTGCGTGCCGTCGGTAAAGTAAGAGTCATGGCGGATTAAGCCGTAGCCTTGGGCATACCAGGTGTCAGTAATCCTTTCCCGCTTGAGGAAAGGTGCTTTCTCTCTTTTCCGCTCCCGCACCATCATGCAGTCAAAGGTACCGGCAGGGACCGTGATGGTTTCCTGCCGAAGAACGGAGCGTTCTGTAAAATCCATAGTAAATGCGAACATGGCCCAGGACACCCGGGCATGGATTTCCTCCAGGGGTTCTCCCACGCTCAATTTAGCGGGAAGGGCCGATATGCCGCCCGAAGATTTGAAATTGAATGCCGAATAGCTTTGCTTGGCAACAATGGCGGCAGCTTCTGCCATATTGACTTCCACCGTCCCATCCTCCCGCACCAGGGCATAGGAAGAAACAGGTTCCTTGAGGGGGGACTTAACATCGTACGCCTTTACAGTTGTGGTAAAATCTACTCTAAGCGAACCATCCTCCTGGGGAGTAACGGTGTTCACCTTTGTGGTCTGGGTCCACCAATGCTCCTCTCCGGAGCCGGAATAACGTTCGTAGCGGAACGTGGTTCCGGGTTCTGTGCAAAATAAAGCCTTTGTGGTTTGAGCCTGAGTCTCCAACGTGATAACCAGCGCAGCTACCAGACAAAATAGTGTGCAGTTTTTCATATTCAGGTACAAATTTACAGATACACCAAGGAGGAAAGTTTCTCCGGATCAAACAGGCGGCAGGCCATGTTGCGAAGGTCCTCCGGGCCGATTTTTTCCAGGCAGGCCCGCACCTCTTCCTGGCTCATGATGCTGCCCCAGGCCAGGAGGCTCTTCCCCATGGAAAGGCACTGGGCTTCGCCGGCCTCCGAACTGATGGCCAACTGACCCATAAGTTGTTTCCGGTAGCTCTTGACCCGAGCCTCGCTGAGAGAAGTCTCCCTAAGGCGTGAAAGGATCTTTTGAATATCGCTCATGCAGGCCTCCAGATTGGGCCTGTCGCAACCAAAACTGATGGCCACAATACCAGTATCGGCATATTGCGTGTAAGAACACTCAATCCCGTAGACCCAGCCCTTTTTCTCCCGCAGTTCGCTATTGAGCAGCGAATTGGACGCCGGCCCGCCCAGGATGTTAACCAGCATGGCCGCCACCATCCGGTCCGGCATCTGGTACAGCGAAGGCCCATAGCCCCCCACCACCGCATTCACCTCATGGTTCCGCTTGTCCACCACCTTGTGGAATGCATCCCTATAAAGGAAGGAGGACACACTTCCTGTAGCATCGGCATAATTTTTCGCGGAAGGAAGTGTGTCCTCCTTCCCTTCATTTGCCTTTCCTGTAGCATTATTCGTTATAGAAGGGGTAGGAAATGCTTTATTGATGCAATTCAATACCTGTTTTTCCAGTTTTGTTTCGTCCTCGCCGGCCACTATGGTCAAGGCCATTCTTTCCGGCGTGAAAAACGTCTGTACAAACTCCCTCAGCTGTTTGGCTGTGATCTTCTTTACGCTGGCCGCCGTGCCCAGGATAGGATGCTCCAGCGGGTGTCCCTTGAACAGGAGCCCTTCAAATTTGTCGTAGATATCTTCGGCCGGATTGTCCTTGTAAGAGATGATTTCGTCCAGCACCACGCCCCGCTCCGTCTCAATCTCGCTGTCCGGGAAGGTGGATTCCAGGGCCAGCTCAAACAGCAGGCGGACGGCCTTCCAGAGGTCTTCTTTGAGCACCGTTGCGTGCAGGACAATCTCTTCCTTGGTGGTGTAGGCGTTCAGTTCTCCGCCCAGCCGGTCCAGGTAGCTGTTGATGGCCGATGCCTTCTTACGGCGTGTCCCGCGGAACAGCGTATGCTCAACAAAGTGCGCTATGCCGGATGGGAATCCCGCCTCCTGGGCGGTGCCGCAGCCTATGGATAGCGCACAATACGCCACAGCCTTTCCGCTATGGCGTACCGCATATTTAAGACCGCAGGGGGACTGGCCGCTTCTCATCGTCCTTTGGCCATCCGCTTAAGGTCGTCGGAGAGGAAGCCCACGCCGTTGTGATTGGAAATCTTGTGGCGGCGGAGATAATAGAGGGTGTGGGTATTTGCATCCACCAGCATCTTGTAGCACCAGGTGTCGTTGTTGGGAGCTGCGGGGGCAATCACAAAGCCTACCAGGGTATTGTAGGAGCCCAGCTGGAACATCCTGTCGGCCTCTTCCTCGTCGTCGCAGAGGAGGATATCGTCGTTCAGGTACTTCTCACCGTCCCTTTCCGTAACCTGCATGGAGATGTCCGAAAGGGCCAGGTAAATGCGCTTGTTCTTGCCGTCCTGGGCATATTTCTCGTTGAACCAGCCGTCCATCTGGTAAGCGGTCTTTTCGCTTTCCTTGGCGGCCAGGGCGAATTCCTGGACTGCGCCTACCAGTGCGCCCAGATACAGCAGTTCCCGTCCGCTGTTACCTTCGGCCGCACAGACCGGCAGGGAAATGATTTCCGGCATCTTACCCATGCCGGCGGAGGCGGCGGGGTCTCCCTTCACCAGGGTGAGGAAGGTGATGCCTGCCTCTGCATTGTCCTTGGAAGCGGAGTCTGCCAGCAGGAGGAAATAATACTGGTCCGAGGTCTTGCGGGCTTCGAATTCGGCGGGGGTGCAGAACTCAAAGGCCGATGCCTTCCACTGGTTGAGGACTTCCTGCTTGAGGGCGCCTGCCAGAATGGAATTACCGGGAAGGACCACCTGGGTGACTTTGTCCGTGAAATCGTTCAGCCGGTATTTCCGGGTGGTGACGGTACCCTGGGCCAGCAGGGTGAGGGCCAGCAGGAGGGCGCTTATGCTTGCAACGAACTTTTTCATCTCTTTATGGTTTTATTGTGCTATAAATGCGTATGTTATGGTACCAGCCTGCCGGGCGGGCGCGGTTTGCGAGGCCGAAAACTTGGACAGCCTTGCCGCACGGACCGCAAAGGTCCTCAGGCAGTTGTCCGCGGTGGAGATTCCATCATCCACCTTGGCATTTACCACGGTTCCCCGGTTGTCCACCGTTATTATCACCGTTACCTCTCCGGCGCCGTAGCATCGGTAGGCCGGAATGGGGAGGTGGGAGGCTTTGCGCCCGTCCAAGCTCCAGGAAAGCACCGACGGCCCGCTGTACGGCTTGGGCTCATCTGCCTTGGAATCCTCCTTTTGCTGCGAGGGCGTTGCCACGTAGTCATCCGAGTCTTCCGTCCGGTGTTGTCCATCCTTCAAGTCCTGTGCCAGCCTTTCGGCTTCGCGGTACAGTTCATCGGCATTGGTTCCTCTGTCGTCCTTGAGCTGGGAGCGGTCCACCGCCACATTCCTTACGGGAACGCCCGCAGAGGCCGATATGAGGTTCTCCAGCAGCTGAGCGGCCGTTTCCTTGAGCTTCCGTTCCTCCCGGATGCGCTCCTGTTCCTCCTGCTGCGTAAAGTCCAGCACAAAGCTGTTTTCCCGCTGGACCTCGTAGCCTATCCTTACCAGCAGCAAGACGATAATCACCGCGACATGAATAATCGCGGTGATATACAGTCCGGCTTTCTGGTCAGGACTCAGCTTCATCCATTTTTCTTTTTCTTTCCGCGCTTCTGTTTAAGCGCCTTTTCCACTGTGGTGGTGAGCACGTCAATGGCCACCTTGTTGTGCCCGCCCTGCGGGACAATGATATCGGCATAACGCTTGGAGGGTTCGATGAACTGCAGGTGCATGGGTTTCACCGTGTCGCAGTAGTGCTCGATGGCGGTCTCTATGTTGCGCCCGCGTTCCGCGATGTCCCGGACAATGATGCGGAGCACCCTGTCGTCGTCATCGGCATCCACGAAGATCTTGATGTTCATCTGGTCCCGGAGCTCCTTGCAGGTGAAGATGAGGATGCCTTCCACAATGATCACATCGGCCGGCTCCACCGTGACGGTTTCCGTAGTGGAACGGGAGCAGGTGATGTACGAATACACGGGCTGCTCCACGGTTTTTCCGGACTTGAGTTCCCGGATCTGCTGGCACATGAGCTTCCAGTCAATGGCATCCGGATGGTCAAAGTTGATATTCTTCCGCTCCTCCACGGGAACATGGCTGGAATCCTTGTAATAGGAATCCTGCGGAATAACAACAACACGTCCCTGCAATTGCTGGGTGATGGCCTTTACGACCGTTGTTTTACCTGAACCGGAACCTCCGGCAATACCGATAACTAACATATAATTAATTCCTTTTTTCTGTAAGTCCTCCCCTACGGTCAGGGGAGGATTTAGGAGGGGTAATCGTTAAAGCAGGTTAAAAACGCTGGGTTTTTAAAACTCGGCATTTTTGGGCGTTCTCGGGAACGGGATTACGTCACGGATGTTGGACATGCCGGTGACGAACAGGAGCAGGCGCTCGAAGCCCAGGCCGAAGCCGCTGTGGGGAACGGTGCCGTAACGGCGGGTATCGATGTACCACTCCAGGTTCTTGCGGGACATGCCCAGCTCTTCAATCCTCTGCTCCAGCTTCTCCAGGGAGGCCTCGCGCTCACTTCCGCCGATGATTTCTCCGATCTTGGGGAACAGTACGTCCATACCGCGGACCGTCCGACCATCCTCGTTCTGCTTCATGTAGAAGGCCTTGATATCCTTGGGGAAGTCCGTGAGGATCACGGGTTTCCCGAAGTGCTTCTCTACAAGGTAGCGTTCGTGCTCGCTCTGGAAGTCCGTGCCCCAGTGCACCGGATACTCGAACTGGACGCCGCTGGCGATGGCCTTTTCCAGGATGTCCACGGCTTCCGTGTAAGTAACCTTCTGGAAGGGGATACCCAGGACGCCCTGCATGCGTTCGATGAGGCCGTCGTCGTATTTGCTGTTGAGGAATTTAAGGTCGTCCATGCAGTTGTCAAGGGCGTACTGGACCAGGTACTTCACAAACTCTTCGGCCAGGGCCATATCGTCCTGGATGTCGTAGAAAGCCATTTCCGGCTCAATCATCCAGAATTCCGCCAGGTGGCGCGGGGTGTTGGAATTCTCTGCACGGAAGGTGGGGCCGAAGGTGTAGATTTCACCAACAGCCGTTGCACCCAGTTCTCCTTCCAGCTGGCCGGAAACGGTGAGGGAGGTCTTCTTGCCGAAGAAATCCTTGCCGAAATCCACATTGCCCTTCTTGTCCAGCGGGATGTTCTTGAGGTCCAGGGTGGTTACCTGGAACATGTCTCCTGCACCCTCCGCATCGCTTTCCGTGATGAGCGGGGTATGCAGATACACGAAGCCCTTCTCGTTGAAGAACTTATGGATGGCAAAAGCCATAGCGTTACGTATTCGCAGCACTGCGCCAAAGGTATTGGTCCTAAGGCGCATATGTGCTACGCTACGAAGATATTCCAGCGTGGTATCCTTCTTCTGGAGCGGGAAGCGCATAGGGTCGCATTCGCCCAGCACTTCAATCTCCGAAGCCTGGATTTCCACCGCCTGCCCACTGCCGATAGAGGCCGTGAGTCGTCCTTTCACCGCCAGCGAGGCTCCAGTGGTAATGCGCTTGAACAGCTCTTCGTCGAAGAGTTCCGCATTGGCCACTATCTGGATATTATTGATGGTGGAACCGTCGTTAAGGGCGATGAATTTAACCTGCTTATTGCCTCTTTTGGTGCGAACCCACCCCTTGGCTAGAACTTCCTTGCCCGGCTCCATGGCCAGCAAGGCCTTAATCTTGGTCCTTTTCAAAGTTTCCATATTATCTGTGTATAATCATACAAAGATAATATTTCTTCCCCAAATGGACAACCTGCAGGCGGGTTTTCTTACTTAATGAGTATCAGATAGTAATCTTTGTAGAAAGAGCGGGTTCTTCTGATCCTGCATTTGAGCCGGTTTTTCCGGGAATAGAGGATGGATTTTTCCCGGAGCCCAAGCAGTCGGGCAATGAGGTCGTTGTTAAAACCTACGGCGAGGTAACAGTAGAGTCGGAAGTTGTCCGGGCCGATGTTGGGGATGTCGTCCTCCAGATGCACCAGCACGTTGTTGAAATGTTGGTTGATGTCCCTCACCAGGGACCCCATGCCGTCGCTCCCGCCGTAGACCCTTTCCAGGATCCGTCCGGTACGGAGAATGAGCCTTTGGTCGGTCCATTTTTGCTCGTCCGCTTCACACCAGACATCCAGCAGTCGGCCGATATCCATATAGGAACGGCGATAGATCTGGACCTGTTGGAACCACTCATCCCTTGTGGGATGCACTTCGGGCTTGCCCGATTTTTTTTAAAGTTTTCATGATGTTTGTAATTAAATTGTTATACAAAAAAAGCAGCCCCGAAAGGCTGCTTTTTAATTAGTTTAAAAAGATGTGATCCCTTTGAGATTACTCATTCCCGGGCTTGCGCGCGGCGTACATAATCTTAAGGGCGGAGCAGCGACGCAGCTCCTGCTTCACATCGGAAACGATACCCATACGGACATCTTCGTCAACACGGAGGTTCACGGTCATGAGGGACCGCTCTGCCTCTGACATGGCGTCACGCTCGGAGGCGATGAAGTCACGGATGTCGGCGATGGTCTTGAAAGAATCGTTGAGCTGGATACGGGCATCGGTACCGTACAGGGCCTGATACTGGCGGGTGGGGCTACCGATGTTGATATTGGCAGTGAGGTCCTTTCTCTCCAGTTTGGCAACCTCAGATGCTTCCGGGAGCTTAACGAGAACCTTGTTCTCTGTCTCACGCATCTGGGTGGTCACCATGAAGAAGAACAGGAGCATGAACACGATATCGGAAAGGGAGTTGGACGATGCCTGAGGGACTTCCTTCTTATTGCTGGAACTTCCAAATTTTGACATATTCTTTACCTCCTATTTTTTACCGGTATCCTTAGGTTCTGCCTCGGAAATGTTCTGAGGAACAACCTTTTTCACAACGTCCTGCTGTTCTTCGTTCAGGCGGCTGAACTTCCTGCCGAATTCCTGCATGGCGAAGTCGTCACGGAGTTCGTTCACAGCCTTAACAAGTTCGTTCTGCACTGCGATGTAGGCCTGGTAGCTGGTACCACGGTCGTTCTGCAGGGAGATAACGCCCTTGGACTTCATGTAAGTCTTGCCGTTGGCCTCCACGGGTTCCGTTTCGGGAAGGTTGGGGTCATTGGTGGGGTTGGTGAGGAACTCTTTGATTTTTTCTTTCAAGAATGAGATGTCCATGGCTTCGCTACCGGCAAACAGCTTATCGGCAGAGTTGATTCTGACGATGATGATGTTACGACGGTTAACCTTCTGATCCTGCTGCTGCTGATTGGCATCCGGGATCGGGGGAAGGCGACGCTGCAGACCGGACTGCTCACCCATGGTTGTTGTCATGAGGAAGTAGCAGAGCAGGAGGAATGCAATATCTGCCGTAGAACCGATTGCATTAAATTTTCTTCTTGCCATGGTTTCGTTTACTTTTTATTACGGATGGCGATGAACACCTCTGCAAAGATGATGGAGAGGATAGTGGCTCCACCCACCAGGTATGCGAGGTTGAGGACGGTGTCGGTCATCTTGAGTTCAGTAGCAGTGGGCGGCGTGGGCCCGGAATAACCGATGGCCGGAGCGCCGGAAGCGAGCAGGTAGCATATGCCGAAAAGGACGGCTGCTGCCAGGACGGCAATACCGATCTTGATGAGACCCTTGGGATTGGTGGTAGCCGTCACATAAAGGCCCACGAGGATGACAGCTGCGAGAGCGATGCCAAGGACGATATATGCCCAGTAAAGCAACGGGTCCACAGTGCCATTGTCCTGTGCGACGGTTTTCGGAAATCCCTTAATCGAACCCCACACCAGCACGCCGACGCTCAGAATCATGAGGACCCAGAGGACGATCTTGAATAATTTAGCGTATTTCTGGTTTTCCATTGTTTGTGGAATTAAAGGGGTTGATTATTTCTTGTTGTACTTAACCATGGTGTCCACGAAGCGGATGGAAGAGTCTTCCATATCGATGGACAGGGAGTCGATCTTAGCGATGATGTAGTTGTAGAAAAGCTGAAGGATCATAGCAACGATGAGACCGCCCACGGTGGTGATGAGGGCCACCTTCATACCGCCGGCCACAACGTTCGGGGAAATATCACCGGCAGCCTGGATGGCGTCGAAGGCCTGGATCATACCGATAACGGTACCAAGGAATCCCAGGGACGGGGCGATGGAAATGAACAGACCAATCCAGCTGAGGCCGTTCTCCATGAGGCTCATCTGAACACCGCCG